>NZ_AYTW01000021.1 GCF_002752635.1 Mesotoga sp. Brook.08.105.5.1 | reverse complement strand
TTTATCAGGCACCAACAAGAGGAGCAGGATGGAATGCATTGCTTGCATTAGAAGAGAAGTGGGGGGACAAATACCACTTGTCAATAAAAAGCTGGAAGGAAAACTGGGAATCTCTCTCAACCTTTTTTCAATATCCAGAGGAACTGAGAAGATTGGTTTATACAACTAATCCCATTGAATCAGTTAATAGACAACTGAGGAAGGTAACGAAGAATAAGGGAGTCTTTCCTACGGATACTTCTCTCTTAAAGATGGCTTATCTAGCAATAATAAATATAACAAAGAAATGGACAGTAAGAACCCTTGAATGGTCAAAGATCCTTTCTCAACTTGTGATAAAGTATGAAAGATTAGCTAAGTACATAAGCTGATTCTTAAACCCATTACAAAAAAGGGGTTTACACAAAAAAAGAGACAGAACCGAGAAACAGGAGAGAGTTCTCGTCTTCTCGTAAGCGCAGCGAACGTCTCGACAGTGCTCTTTCTCGATCGAATGGTCTTAGCGGTGAACGGGTTCATGATCTTAAGCGTACAGCGGCTCTTCCAGCGACCAGCGGGTTCTTCGCTTTGAAGCGCACAGCGGCTCTTTCGGAGAACGGTGAACCGACAACTGTCAACGATTACTTCTGCTTGCAACTGACAACATGAAACTTGGAACTGATTCTTTCCGGAGAACGGAGAACCGTTCACCGGCGAACCAGTTCCTTCGCTCTTTCCGACCCCCTAGCCGCAACCCCCAACCCCGGTCCTATCCGTCACCCCTTCATTCCGGATTGCATGAAGCTTGATATAAATGCCTTCTGGAAAATAGCGAAAAAGACAATTAGTGGCAGTATAACAAGCAAGGTCGCTGCCATCAACAAAGTCCAGGCAGCCGCACTTTCTGAGGCCTCCGCAAGCATCGCAAGGCCAACGGTCAATGTGCGAGCTTTGACGCTGTCTGTAACTATCAAGGGCCAGAAAAATTCGTTCCAGTGATAGGTCACGCTTATGAGCGTAAAGGCAAGATAGGTCGGTTTAAGCAGCGGGATGGCTATCGAGATCATGAACCTGAAGGTTCCGCAGCCGTCAATAGTCGCCGCCTCTTCTAGTTCTCTCGGGATTGCTGCGAAGCCCTGTCTCAGCAAGAAGACGCCGATTGCAGAGGCCACATACGGAAGCGCAATGGCAGTCTTCGTATCTAGCAGGCCCATATTGCTGATCGTCAAGTAGTTCGGAACTATGAGCGTCTGTGGAGCGATCATGAGCTGCACAAGCAGAATCATGAAGAGAATCTTCTTGAATCTGAATTCCATTCTGGCGAACGCGTATGCGGCGAGAGTTACTGTTACAAGTTGCACTGCGAGAAGTCCGAAGGCATAGAGAATCGTGTTGAAATAATACCTCCCGAAGGGGATTATGTTGAAGACCTCTTTGAAGTTGTCTAGAGTCCATTTTTCGGGAAGCCACTTTGGAATCATCGAAAAGACTTCAGTAGGTTCTTTGAAGGCCGTAACGACTATCCAATAGAGCGGGAAAGCGAGAATCACGGCAAAGACTATCATTAACGCGATCGAGACCCACTTAGTCGTTCTTCCTCTTTTTGTCATAGTCTCTCACCCGATTCATAGAAGACTCTCCTTTCCATGAAGAAGAAGGCGAGCATTGTGAATATCAACAAGAGCACAAGGAGTATCACGGTCAGTGCCGAGGCATATCCGAAGTCCCAGTACTTGAAGGCCACCTGATAGATGTAGTAGACAAACATGTTCGTAGTGTTTGCCGGACCGCCTCTCGTCATGAGATAGATCTGATCGACCGCCTGGAAGGAGTTTATTACCGCGATTATGAATGCGAAGAATGTTGTCGGTGATAGCAAGGGCCAGGTTATCTTCCAGAATTTGCGCCAGGCAGAGGCACCGTCTATCGTAGCGACCTCATAGATTTCTGTCGGTAACTGCTGCAGCCCGCCGAGGAATATGACCATATAATATCCAGCGTTCTTCCAGATGGCAACAATGATCAAAGCCCACATAGCGAACCTGCTGTCGCTTACCCATTCAATACTGGGTATGCCGATCTTCCCGAGAATGTAGTTTAGGAAACCGTATCCAGGAAGGAATATGTAAAGCCAGATCATCGATGCGGCGGCCATCGGTATGACGTTGGGGTAGAAGTAAGCC
Source organism: Mesotoga sp. Brook.08.105.5.1 (assembly GCF_002752635.1). NCBI lineage: Bacteria > Thermotogati > Thermotogota > Thermotogae > Kosmotogales > Kosmotogaceae > Mesotoga > Mesotoga sp. Brook.08.105.5.1. The sequence goes on along the minus strand of NZ_AYTW01000021.1, from coordinate 76,047 downwards.
GTCTTAAAGAAAGAGCTTCCGATAATTTTCTGATTCACCAGAAGTGCAAGAGCCAACGCCAGAGCCATGGTTATGGGGACTGTCACAAATGCATAGAAGAGATTGTTCCCAGCTACCTGCCAGAACAGGGGAGTCGAGAAGGCTCTCTTGAAATTGTCGAGGCCCGTGAATACCGGCTCCGGCGTTGCCATATTCATTCTCATGAAACTCAGAAAGAGAGACCTGAATGCCGGGTAGTATGTAAACATGCCAAGGAAAAAGAATGTCGGCGCTATGAAAATCCACGGCAGAATTTTCTTTTTCGTTTTCGTCTTCAATCTACACACCTCCCGGCACTGGACAGGTTGATTACTTCTTATAAGGAGCAAGAATCATTTCGACTTCTTCCTGCAACTGTTTAAGCCCTGCGGAGATCGACACTCTCTCATCGAGGATATTCTGAAGAGTTGTCAAGAAAACCTCCCTAATCTGCGAGTTACTGTGGAAGGCCATCTCCCTTCTAGCAACATCAAGTTGATCTCTTGCCACCAGAATGTAGGGGAATCCCTCCGCGAACTCCTTAAGAGCCTCAGTTTCGAAGGCGTCTTTGCGAACCGGTATGTATCCCGTCCCGATGCTCCACCTCGCCGAGTTCTCCGGTTTGCTGAGCCACTTGACGAAGGTCCATGCGGCTTCCTTGTTCTCTTCGGGAATTCCTTTGAAGATGTAGAGGTTTCCACCTCCCGTTGGAACTGCTTTCTTGGCTTCTCCAGGAAGCGGGGCCACTCCAAAATCAAATGTGGCCGAGCTCTTTACGAAACTGAGACTACCGGTAGAGTTGTACATCATCGATGCTGCACCGGCAACGAAGTCCTGGGATGCGGCTCCATAGCTTCGGTGCCTTGGCATTACTCTCTCGACATTAGTCATGTAGGTCCACTGTTCGACAGCCTTTGCTACCTCGGGCGTGTCGAAGTACGACTCCGTTCCCGTTTCATTGGCGTACTTCCCGCCGGCCTGAAGAATCCATGCCTGAATTGTCCATGTATCGTCTGTAATGTCTTCGAAGCCCCAGCGAGTAACGTTGCCGCGCGAATCCTTGACGGTGAGTTTTTTGGCTGCCTCAAGCAATTCCGCCCAGGTTTTCGGGGGATTTTCGGGATCTAGCCCCACTTCTCTAAAGTGGTCCTTGTTGTAGTAGAAGATCGGGGTGCTTCTCTGGAACGGTATGCTCCATGTAACGCCGTCGATCATCGAATTCTCGAGGAACCCGGCATAGAAAGGTTCTGTGAAGTTCGCGTCTTCTCCCACCATGAACTGATCCATGTCTTCGATAAGATTCATGTCAAGAAGCGAGAAGATGTCGATGGCGAGAAGAAGAGCAACATCTGGCGGATTCTTTCCCTGAGCGGCTGTTACAGCCTTCTGCATTGTCTGGTCGTAATTTCCGCTGTAAATCGGCTCGACGAAGATGTCTGGATGCTCGCTGTTGAAGTCTGCAACGACTTCATCCATTAGAACGGCAAGCGCTCCGGCTACCTGAACGGGAAAGAAGAATCTAAGGTTGGTTACCGAAAATGCTGTTCCTGCAATAAGCACAACTGAAACAAAGATCACTAAGAAAGTCTTGAAACCGAGTTTCATCTCTTACCCCTCCTTTTCACGTTTTTTCTGAAGCGACCCATGAGGATGGACGGTCTAAACATATGGTTTTCTACGATAACCTCTTCTCCACTGAAATCGATCAAAGTAAACGAACCCGGGATACTACTCAGTTGATTCCATGTGTCGGTGAATGATGGCACCGAGACGTAAAGAATTCCGTTTTCAGAGGCAATGCTTGGCCAGTGAACGTGACCATTTATTGCGGCGATTACGTTTTCGCCTCTTTCAAACATCTGAAGCAACTCTCGCTTGTTTTCGACGTAGGCGAGATTCTCAATGCTCTCAAAATGGACATTCCTTTTTAGAGGTTGTTCATCGAGAGCCTGGTGAGTGAAAACGACTTTCTTTTCCGAAGAAGCCACAATCTCCTTTTCCAGCCATCGGAGTGCTTCGTCTGAAACCATCCCTCCAACACCCTGAACAATTGGGTCCTGCGTATTTAGAAGCAGTAAACGCAAACCTTTCAATACAACGGATCGGTTGCCAAGCTTGCTGCCTATTGCTCTTTCATGTTCCTCTTGAGTTAGATTGTCCAGATCGTGGTTCCCAGGAATGTAGTACATCGGGCATCTAGACCGGGCCAGTATGCCCGATATCTCTCGTAGCGTTCTGGTATCGCTTTCCCTGTCTACGGGATTCAGTCTGTCTCCTAGATCAACAATCGCGTCCGGTTGGATGTTTTCGTTAACGAAATCGATCCATTCGCTCAGGAGACCTTTGACAAGGCTTCCTCTGAGTGACGACCTGTCGGGTCCGGCATGCAGATCCCCTATAACGACGAGCCTTGTTGCTTTCACGAAATCACTTCCCTCTCGCCCTTGAAGATTCTCTGACAATCAGCCTGGTTCCGAGTTGAAAAGAGATCTTGTTCTTCCTCTCGCCGCTTATATACTGGAGTAGTAGGTTCGCGGCCCTTCTCCCTATTTCGTATGTATTCTGATCCAGAGTTGTCAGAGCCGGAGTGAACTGGGCGGAAAGGAAGATGTTGTCGAATCCGGTGACCGATATCTCTTCGGGAACTCCGATAGAAAGAGCCTTGCATGACACAATAGCGCCGAAGGCAATCAGATCGTTTGCACAGACAACCGCGTCATAACCACTTCCGTGGTCTGATAGCTCAGAGAATGCCCTTTCATAACCGGACTCGTATGTGAATTGCCCTCTCGTTACCTTAACCTCCACACTGGAATATTCTTGCGCGACGGCCCTGGCAGCCTCCTCTCTATCTATAGAACTCGAAACGTCTTCAGGACCGCCAAGATAAAGAAAACTCCTGTGACCTTCGTCGTAAAGATAATCAAAAACGTGCTTCATTGCACTGAAGTTGTCTATGGAAACGGATGGAAGAGTCTTTGACCAGCGTCTTCCCAACAGCACAATCGGACAACCAGATTCCTCTATCAAGGTTTCAACTGCCCTGTTGTAACCGGATCCAATGAAGAGGATACCGTCGACATGCTTTGAGAGAAGAGTGTTTATTGCTTCCCTCTCGAATTCAAGCTTTCCATCTGAATTGGCAATTATCAGGTTATAGCTCTTTCTTCGGAGTTCTTCCTCTGCACCCTTCATCATCAATGGGAAGTGTGGATTGGATAGGTCGGGAAGGACCATTCCCACGGTGAAAGTCTTCTTCATTCTGAAGCCCCTCGCCAGAACGTTAGGACTGTAGCCCATCTCCTTGACCGCTTTGAGAACGTTTTCTCTATTCTCTTCACTGACTGTGGAAACGTTATTCAAGACTCTTGAAACGGTGGCAGTCGAAACTCCTGCCCTCCGCGCTACATCTTTAATTCTAACGGCCATCTTCACTTCTCCTTCTCTAAGTAATCGATTACTTCACAATAACACGTTGCCGGTAGTTTCTCAAAAAACGCTCACGAGCGAATATGACCGATTATTTCGACTGACGAGTAAATAGAGCAAATATCTCTCCAAATGAAAAAGGAGGATGACTTGATAATCCCAAGAAGTCGATCCATTCTCTTGAATGATTAGTAGAGAAGCCATTCGCTAGCTACCGAAAATCGTAACTCTCACATTCGATTAGTACTGATTATCGGTGCCTAGGTTTGCTGAGGGAATGACAGCTTCAATTTACTCGGAATTGTTTCTGCTTACGCCTTCTCACACATTTCTGTTTATTCGGAACGTATGGTATTCTATTGGTGAAGCTATTGCTTCATCTTGCTGCTGTTGGCCAGACAATATGAAGCAATTACTGCATATGGAGATGAGCGAATGGATTTCCTTTTTAGTTCGAACATACTGACCGATTACTCTCTGAGAACGGCTATTGAGACTTTTGCTGAAGAAGGGGTAACCGGAATCGAGATCTGGGTAGAGCACTTGTGGAAGGAAGAATCCTCCCTTTGTCAGCTAAGGCAGCTCCTTGATTCACTAAAACTCAATAGGACTCTTCATGCTCCGACAAGAGATATCAACATCACTTCTTCAAATCCTGGAATCCGCGGAGAATCGGTTAGCCAGACTTTCGAGGCACTTGAGATTGCCAGAGAGCTTGGAGCGGAAGTGGTTACCATCCATCCCGGCCATATGTCTTCTTCAAAGGATACACCCAGAGACTACTTCGGTGAACATGTTGAGATCTTCCAAAGTATCGGTACTCGGGCGAGATCTCTAGAATTGAAGGTAGCGATAGAAGTAATGGAGAAGAAACCGCTTGAGCTAATAACAACTCCGGATCAAATGAATGCACTTCTTGAGAAGGTTGATATGGACTGTGTAGGGACGACTTTCGACATAGCTCATGCGGCGTCATGCTTCAAAAACAGTGTTGATGAAGGCAAGCTTAACCATAGAATCGTTGAGTACATGAAGAATCTGAAGAAGATCTTCAATGTTCACATTAGCAATGCGAGCAGGGAGAAGGTACATCTTCCTCTGCTAAGAGGAGAATACGACTTTCTCCCTGTTCTGAAGGAGCTTGCCAGCTTCTATGAAGGTTCGGTTACCATAGAAGGATTCGCCCCTGGTGATGGAATGAGGGTTATGCGGGAAAACAAAACCGTCACTGCAAAATGGAAGGAGCGCCTCGCTGATGCCAAATAGCGGTCTGAAAGACCTAAGGGAGACAATTAAAAAGCACTACGAAAAAGGCGCCACAGACTACTGGATAAAACCGTTGGTTAAATGCCGAGAGGGGCAGCCCGTCGGAAGAATTTCGGATGGTGATACGGTTATCTTCTGCTGTAGGAGAGGAGAGCGGGAAGTCCAGCTTATGGAGACTTTCGTCGAAAAGGGGTTTTCTTCATTTCCTGTGAAGAGGTTTCCCAATCTGCGTTTTCTTCCGCTGGTCGAGTATCACGAAAAGTTTGCCGATATCGAACCGGTCATTACCCCGGTCAGACCTTCTGTAACACTCGCTGGAATACTAAGTTCGAAGAATGTGAAACAGCTTGCTGTTACTGAGACCGAGAAACAGTCACATGTAACGTTCTTCTTCAATGGACGTAGAAGCAGGCTTTACGGTGGTCAAATCGCAGAGATTATTCCGAGCTGGAGGGATTTCGGTAGCCATCCGGAGATGAAGAGCGCCGAGATCGGTAACTCAGTAGTGAAGGCAATGGACAAGTATGACTTCATGATTATCAACTTCCCCGCAGGGGATGTAATCGGCCATCTCGAAGATATGAGACTCAAGATCAGCGCGGCCGAAGAAGTTGACAAGGCTCTGGGGAAGATATTCCGGCAGGCAATGGATCTTGGAAGAACACTGATCATAACTGCCGATCACGGCCTAATGGAAAGGGGGAAAAACGAAGACGGTTCCCCCTCCGTGTCGCATACGACTGCAAAGGTTCCTTTTGTACTAGTGAATCGCAAACTTGAGAATCAGAAGATGGAGCTTGGAGAAGGCACTCTGGCGGATGTCGCTCCTACGGTTCTATCTCTAATGGGTATTGAAAGACCGGAAGAGATGACAGGGTCTTCTCTGATCAAAGTTGTACCTTCCTCAAACGGAGTTGTACTGGTAATTCTTGACGGTTGGGGAGAGGGAGCCGATGATCCTTCGATCAATCCGTTGAAAGCCGCAGATACTCCAAATCTCGATTATTTGAAGAGTAATTTTCCTTTCACAAGACTGATCGCCAGTGGAGAAAAGGTCGGTCTTCCAATAGGAAGAAGCGGCAATTCAGAGACCGGGCACCTCACGATAGGTGCCGGTAGAGTTATTGAACAGGACGAGCTCAGGTTAATGAAAGCAATGGAAGTTGGGCTTGTGGACAATCCCCAAATCAAAGCTGCCATCGAAGGAAAGGCGCTGGACGGCAAAGTTCACGTTATAGGCGTGCTTTCCGAGTCTAGCTCTCACGGGAATATTCACGAGCTGATCGCGGTCTGTGAAGCCGCCAGACTAAATGGAGCCGGGAGAATCTTCGTTCATCTGATCCTTGATGGAAGGAGCGCACCTCCAAGAGGAGCTGTAGATCTTCTGGACAAGTATGAATCCAAGTTAGCCGGCTGCGAGGTGGTGGGAGCTGTTGGGAGGGGCTTTGCGCTCGATAGAAGCCGAGATTACATTGAAAAAACAAAGTTGGTATATGATTCTCTCGTGAACGGAACAGGCGAGTGTTACTTCGGCCTGTAGTTGAGGAGGACTCACTGAAAATGACTATTCTTGATCGGGTTCGCGAAGTGTATCCTTTGCTTCCAAAGTCGCAGAAACTTATAGCGGACAGCATTCTCGAGAACTGGGAAAGCACGGCATTCGTTTCTCCTAGAGAATTGGGAGAGCGGTTGAAGGTTAGCGAGACAACGGTGATCAGGTTCGCCAAATCCCTCGGATACTCAAGTTTCAGCGAACTCAGAGAACACACTCAAAAGCTAATAAAGGAGAAACTGACTCCCGCAGAGAAGATGACAGAGACGGTTCGTAAGATCAAGTCCGGAGAAACCACTTTTGAAAGGCTGCTCACTGCAGAGGTCGAGAATCTGAAGAACGGCATCTCAAAGGTTTCGCCGGATGAGTTCTACAGGGCAGTAGATCTTATTGAGAAAGCTCAGAGAGTCTTTATTGCAGGCCAGGGGGTCTCGGAATCTTTATGCAGATTCCTCGAATTCAGATTCAGAAGAATGCACATAGATACGAGACTAGTAACCGGCGGAGGAAAACCTTTCTACGAGACGCTATTGCTCATGAATAGCGATGATGTTCTCTTTGGAATCGGTTTCTTTCGATGCTCTCTCGACATTCTAAGGTCTTTCGACTACGCAAAGAAGCAAGGTATACCTACGATAGCGTTGACACACAGCAGTGTTTCCGAGCTTGCCCTCAAGTCTGAAGTCACTCTTGTGGCAAACAGAGGTCCTGTATCCCTGCTCAATTCTTTGGTCGTACCCATGGCAATCCTCAACGCGTTAGTTCTCTACATTGCAGAGAGAGACGAGGAGAAGCTCAAAGCTCTCGAGAAGCTCGATGAAATCCCTAATATCTTTGGGTTTGACGGAAAGCACTAGGTTCCGTGCCCTACTGAGGAGGTAGTCTATGAGAAAGCTTGCTATTGTCTTTATGTTGCTGATCTGCGGTGCACTAATTTTCGGTTCGGGAAAAATCATGCTTTACACCTCGGTTCCCACAGAGATAATGACTGCCATTGCCGATGCCTTTATGGCGGAGAACCCTACTATTGAGGTAGAGGTCTTCAGGTCCGGCACGGGTACAATCCAGACAAAGATTGCAGCCGAGATGCAGTCGGGGAATATCGAGGCAGATGTCATATGGGTCGCTGAGTTTTCTTACTACGAGAGCTTGAAAAAACTCGGTCTGCTGGCAAAGATCGATCCCGAACAGGCGGCCTTCCTGCCAGACAATTTCAAAGACCCTGAAGGCTATTACTATGCAGGCAGACTGATCAACATGGTAATCTGCTACAACACGAAAGACCTCACTCCGGAGACAGCTCCCAAGACGTGGAAAGAGATGACTGATAAGACGTGGTTCGACGATTTTGTGATTCCGAACCCTGAGTATTCTGGTGCAGCTGTAGCGGCCGTTGGGGCACTTGCAAAGAAGTATGGCTGGGATTATTTCAGAGACCTTAGAAAGAATGAGGCGGTGGTTGTTAGGGGTAACAGTGATGTTGCACAGAAGGTTGCTTCTGGAGAGTTTCCTGTGGGAATGACTCTTGATTACATAGCGCGCGATCTTAACGTCAAGGGTAGTCCCATAAACATCATTTACCCTGAAGATGGAACGATAGCCATTCCCAGTCCCGTTGCAATAATGAAGTCTACGAAAAACATGGAAGCATCTATGCAGTTTGTCAATTACATTCTATCCATTAATGGACAGGTTGCGCAGGTTGAGCTTGGTTCACTCGTGCCGGTTCGCAGTGATGTGAACCCGCCGCCCAACACCCCTCCTGCAGCAGAAATCCTTTCTCAGGCAATGGATATTGACTGGAAGTACATCGAAGAAGGCCTTGAAGAAATCAACACCAATTTCGCGGACATAATGCTGTTTTAGGTTCTTGTGACCCGGCCGTGTAGCGGTCGGGTCATACTCTGTTTTGGGGAGTGATTGTTTTGATCCAGAAGAAGTTCAAAGTTGACCCGATTATCCTCGGCAGCGCTTTCGTACTAATTGGGATTCTGGTTGTTTTTCCGTTCACGCTTCTCTTCATGAACAGCTTCAAGTCGGACGGAGTGTTCACTCTACAGAATTATGCAACGGTCTTCAGCGCCAGCAGAAACTACACGGCACTTCTGAATAGCTTGAAGCTGGGCTTCTTAACCTCGTTATTCGCCGTTTTGATGGGGGCGCCGCTGGCATGGTTAGTAACCAGAACGAATCTGCCTTTTGCCAAACTGTTCAAGACGCTCTTCATTCTTCCTTATATGATACCTCCTTTTGTTGGAGCTATAGCCTGGTCGCAGCTTTTGAACAGGAGAAATGGTTATGTTAATCGCTGGATAATGTCTCTCTTTGGACTTGATAGATATGTGTTCAACGTGAACACCCTTTCCGGACTGGTTTGGGTTATGGCTCTTTATCTGTATCCATTTGTCTTTATAACTGTGGTTGGGGCGCTCGAGAGAATGGATCCAACTCTTGAAGAGGCTGCCAGAACCTGTGGATCAAAGACTCTGCGAATAATGAAGGACATCACACTGCCTCTAGTTGCTCCAAGCATTGCTGGAGGGGCTCTGCTCGTTTTCGCTTCAAGCATTGCAAATTTTGGAATTCCCGCTTTGATCGGAATGCAAGGCAGGGTGTTTGTATTGACTACAATGATATATTCATATATGCATAGCGGAGGTTTCAACGGAATCGCTATGGCCTCATCGCTCTCGGTGCTGTTGATGGGAGTCTCGGTGGGGGCACTGCTAATAAACAATCTCTATCTTAAGAAGAAACAGTATACCCTCATTTCGGGAAAGAGCATGCGGCCGACGACACTTGATCTCAGGGCATGGAAGCTACCCTGCTTAGTCCTTGCTGCGATAGTTGTATTCGTCACGGTTATTCTTCCCTTCTTCTCGATCGCTCTCACCTCTCTGCTTGATGCCTGGGGAGCCGACATAACATGGGAAAACATCTCTCTTAGGAACTACAGGTATATTCTCTTCGAGTACAAACTGACCAAAGATGCACTGAAGAACAGCCTGCTCCTCGCCATCTCTGCTGCAACGATCTCAATGATTCTTGGGTCGTTAATCGCATACATAAGCGTAAAGACCAAGATTAGAGGAAGGAAGGCTCTTGAGACTGTTGCTCAGATTCCGTACACAATTCCAGGAACTGTTGTAGCCATTGCTATGATACTTGCATGGTCGGGTCGTTATGGAATCAACCTTTATAACACTTTCTGGATTCTTCTAGTGGCCTACGTTGCTCACTATACTGCCTTTGCCATAAGAACTACGTCTGCTTCACTTGAACAGATTCATTCATCACTTGAAGAGGCGGCAAGAATATCTGGAGGAAGCTGGCTGAAATCCTTGAGAGATATCGTCATACCTCTTATAAGACCCGGTTTGGTCGCCGGATGGTTCCTAATATTCATGCCGGCTTTGAGGGAGTTAACGATGTCTATTCTGCTTTGGGGGCCAAAGACGGTTACAATAGGGGTGGCAGTATTTGAAATGCAGGAAGCCGGTTACGTCCAAATATCCGCCGCTTTCGCGACCCTGTTACTGATAATAGTCATAACCGGTAACCTCATTGTGAAGTGGCTTACTAAAGGCAAGATCGGAATCTGAAGGGAGTGGTCTGAATGTCTAACGTGGTTCTTAAGGGTCTCTCAAAGTCATTTGGGGAAGTCAATGTGGTAAACAATATAGATCTTGAGATAAAGGATCATGAGTTTGTCTCTTTCCTGGGGCCATCGGGTTGTGGCAAGACAACTACGCTGAGGATGATCGCGGGTTTCGACATGCCTACCGAAGGCGAGATCTTCATTGGAGACCGCCTTGTGTCTTCTACGAGGAGTAGGATATTCATTCCTCCCGAAGACCGAAATGTGGGCATGGTGTTTCAGAACTACGCTGTATGGCCTCACATGGATGTTTTCAAAAACGTTGCTTATCCTTTGAAGATAAAGAAGGCCAGGTCCCCTGAAATCAGAGAAAGGGTAATGAAAGTCCTGTCTTTGGTGAAACTTGTCGGAATGGAGAAACGTTATCCACATCAGCTGTCCGGTGGTCAACAGCAGAGGGTAGCGCTGGCCAGGGCGCTCGTAATGGAGCCAGACGTGATGCTTCTGGATGAGCCTCTCAGCAACCTGGATGCGAAGCTTAGAGAGGAGATGCGATTCGAAATCAAGGATATTCAGAGAAGAATCGGGGTCACGATCATTTACGTCACTCACGACCAAGCCGAGGCGATGGCGATGTCCGATAGAATTTTGCTGCTTCATGACGCTTCTGTACAGCAGCTCGGCACACCAAGAGAGCTGTACGAGAGGCCTGAAAATCAGTTTGTCGCCGATTTCATAGGCCTGATAAACTTCATGAAAGTAGAAGTCTCTGGAGCGGGAGGTCGATTCGAAGCCAGATTTGTTGATTCACCAGATGCATCTTCATTCCCAATCGAGCATTTCTCGCTAGATAGTATGTCGGGCAAAAGATACGTGTTTGCCGTCAGGCCCGAAAACGTAAGATTAGTGACTGCCGACGAATCGGAGGTAAGGGGTACAGTCAAAAAGAGGGTCTATCTTGGGAATATTCTCGATTATCGCATCTCTCTCGGAAAGGAAGAGATAAGGGTAGAAGCTCCGGCGAGCACTGAATACGAAGTTGATCAGATTGTTGGACTGAAGTTCGACAGTTACGTGATCTTTGAGTAGGATAGTTCAGTGGAGTCATTCCACGAAATCCCGACTATACTATTCGATCTTTCTATGTACAAGTGCGACAGATGCAATAGAAGCCCCGGCGCCTGGGGCTTTTGCTGCTATTTCTTCAGAAGTTTAACGGGACGGTAGATAGCGTAGCCATAGTCTTCCGGGTCGCTTCTCTGATAGATCGGATTCTCAGTGTTCCATTCATAACCCGAGTCTTCGGGATTCCAGTTCCAGGCCAGCTCGTTGACGGTTGACATGACTGCGGTGTTTTCTTCCTCGTAATTGTAAGGCGGGTAGTAGAAGACAACATACTCACTCTCTGAAACGATAGTACACTCCATACCTTCGGGTACCTCTCCTCTGTAATCGATTGGCACTTCGATTCCGTATAGATAGCCCGGCTTATCTCCTTCGAAGTACCATCCGCCGATCTGACCGTGAAGGCTCTGGATGCTTTCGAGCAAACCCGTCACTGTGTGACAGTCCTGACCGGGAATGCCTTCCTGAAGTTCCCAGAAGTGGAAGTATCCCTTAGCGTTGATATTCCTGATTCCGATGAACTTGTGTGCGGGCAGTTTCTCGATCTTCACTTCGATCCTCTCCAGTTCCTTTTCGCTCAAGTTGCACCTCCTTTTGATGCCCAGAAAGTGGGGGTCGTAGACGATCCTTTTCAGCAGAAGGGGAATAGGCTTTGGGGACATTCTGAACTCTTTGGGTGAAATAGAATATGCTTTCTTGAACGATCTGCTGAAAGCCGCCTGCGAGGAAAACCCATTGTCGATAGCTATCTCGGCGATCGACTTCTCTGTATCTCGAAGCTCCAGCGCGGCCTTGCAGATCCTTCGAAGCCGGACGTAATCTCTCAGCCTAATCCCGGTAAGAGCATGGAACTTCTTTGTACAGTAGAATGGCGAGTAGAAAAGGTTCTCGCTCACTTCCGAGAGAGTTAGCCCATCTTCTAGATTTCGCTCGATAAGTTCGATTATCTGCTGAACGTTTTCGTGCCATTCGTACACAGCGATCCCCTCCTGAAACAAATATATCTGAAACGAGGGCCGAATTCTTGATTTGAGTTGCACTATATGAAATGCAATCATGAATCAAGAGCCCTAGGGCTTACTGGCAAGAAGTTCACTAGTACAATCGATTATGGGACTCATAGTAATGTGTTCCAAAATAACTACATAAGAAAACTCTGCTCGCAAAACGGAAAAGCAAAGAGAGATACTCTGTCGAATCCTAAGAAACGTAATTGGTCCTACTACTGGTCCCTTAAGAACCGCTGTACGCTGTGAAGAGCAGTTCCAAGTTATCAGTTCCGAGTTCCAAGCTACAGAACCAAAATCAAAAACATCACAGCTCATCATTCTGAAGAAAGAGCTTCCTTAAACAGGGATTCCGGTCAAGTACAAAATGAACAGCTCTTAGTCCTTGTTCTAAGCATGAGCACTGAAGAAATCAGCTATCTGGAAGCGAAAGCTTCTTCAAGAACTCCGAGGCGCAATCTTTGATCAGGGTTGCTCCCGCGGTATTTTGATGAACATGATCCACCGTCAATAGAAATCCATTTTCCTGCGAGAGAGCGTCCCAGCTCTTTCTCAACAAGATGTGTTTGAATATCATTCTCAATGTGAATTCCCAGGAGACTTCCCGCCCTGACGAAGGTCTTTTGTCTGCCTTTTTCAGGTAATCGCGCTGACGTTCATTGAGATCCATATAGCACAAGTCCATCTGTGAGGTTATCTTCTTGATTAGTTCAGAATACTCGACGCTTCTTTTGAAGAGAATATGTTCGGAATCTTCCGTGATCAAAGGCAGCGACATTACGCCTATATGAGCAATGGAGGAGGTCTTGAGCCTTTGGAGGATCCCAGCGAGGTTTCTTGCGTAGCTCTCTTTTGAAGGTCTCTCGGGTAGTCTATTCTTTCTGATATAGGCTTTCATGGTCTTTTCTGAGTAGGTCGCCCACACGTCATTTGTTCCTACCAGGAGAATAGCAATATCTGGCTTCATGCTGGTCACTTTCTCGATTCTCTTGAGAACGTCATAAGAGAGGTTTCCATTCACTCCACTATTTATAAACTCAAGCTTTCCCCCGAATTCGCTTTTCAGCATCTCGAAGTAGCTTGCACCCACGCGGCCATAGGTAATACTATCTCCAATACAGACAACGGTATTCATGCACACTCTCCTCATTATCACTTCTTACTATTATAGTCTTTATAATGCTCCATCCACTTCAATAAACTGCCGCTTTGAAAGACTATCATTTCTTTGAGGGTAGTATGAAATGGAGGACTTGCCAGATATGGGGAAAGGGAAAATACATATCTCATGCTGCTGTTCCCGTGTGAACCACATTTGGTTAGGGTTGCAAAGGAAGGAGAGTTAGTCGCTAAGCCTCGTTGTTGGAAAATTACTTGCTATAGCGAGAAACGGCGCCCATCGCGAAGACAGACGCCCATTTATAGAATTCCTTAGAAGCACTCAAGAAAATGCCACGCAATCCACTCATGGGTCTTTGTGGTGGTACGTCTCTTTCTCTTTTCGTTTTTCCGCTTGCTCAGCTCTTCTTAGATTCCTTGCCGTCAAAGTTGCGTTGGAGCATTCGGTTTTGGTCAACCAATCAGTCCCCACCAATCGCTCTAGAATTCATAAGTTTTCTAAGTCAACACCAACTATTCACCAGCTTTTTGAACTGGTGGCGGACAGTACAGGGGATCCAGCCCTTCGGGCAGTGGTATATAGATCCTCATGGTGAGCTTGAACTCCCCGTCAGGTGTCGGAAGCCAGTTCGACTCCTTTGATGCTCCGGGTGATTCATGCTGCAGATATAGAACCAGAGAGCCATCCTCGCCATATTTCAATTCTGATCTATCGCCGATAGAGTATCTGTTCAGGGGATTCTCCACAAGGAACTGGTCCTTGTCGTACATTGTGAGCGACCAGAATCCTCTCGGATCAACCGGAGGCAACCGATCCTTGCTGAAGGTAATGACGTAGTTGTATTTTGAACCATCCAGTGTGTCACCATCGCTATCAGACAGACAGTTCGGGTAGAAGGTCTCTTCCAGATCGTTCCCATACAGTCCAAGATGAGCTGCCGCCGCCCTCATCAGATGCAGACCCTGCATTCTGTCCCTATTACCGAAGATTCTTTCTGGCAAAGACCAGCCGTCCTGAACGATCCCTATCTTCGTCTCCATTGCATAGATCTCGTCCCGGGCTTCAGTTATTGCCTCCTCTACAGCTTCTCTTACGGCTTCTGAAAGGCTATCGGGATCGAATGGATAATTCGGTCCGATTCCGATCCTAGAAAAACCGTTGATTAGAACCTCCTCCGAAGGGTGTATTTCAAGCTGCCCGAGAAGAAAGTTGAAGTATCCGATAAACCCAGTCGAGTCGGCAACACTTTGATCGAAAGGAGGCAGATCTACGGAACGAGTCTCTTCCGTAGAAGGATTTCCGCAATAATCGCTGAGAGCCTGCGATTTGTACTGCTGCTGTATCTCGAGAACCCTTTGAAGGTCTCCTTCCAGCTCACTGTTCACGCCGGTTCTCACTACGCAGTAGACAAAATTACCTTCGCTGTACACCACCCTGTCTATGCCTGCGGGAATTTCTCCATCCCAGTGTGGACCGGCAACCATGAACGTCGTCGGGCCGGGGCCGGTCGTTCTCGCTCCAATATATGCTAAGTTGTGAGTGTACATGTCAACCAGCTGGAATGAGAAGTATCGGGCCGGGATCGCCGGGATGAAGATCACAATAGGTTCGACCGTAAGATCCATCCAGATCATTGAGTAGACGGTGTCGTTGTTTGGACGGACAATCATCTTGTTCTTTGGTCCGTATAGCTGTTTGTAATGGGTGAACTCGTTCAGCTCTCCCCAGCTCAACAGCTGTAAGAACATTGTTCTGTAGTGTTCGAGCATAGGGTAGGCGAAAATATAAGCCTCCTTCGCTATGGACTTCGCCTCGATTGGATCAAGAGTGAGTTCTGGCTGAAAGGAGAATAGGCTCGAGATCAACATAATCAGTATGAAACAGGTCATTACCAGTCTCTTTGAAACCACGGATACTCCTCCTCTTTCCTGAAAACTAAGACCAGTGTTCAGTTTAATTTGGCAATCATGAAAACTCCAATCGTGTTTCCAGTTAAAACGAATGGGCATAATGTGACTCTTAGCTGAAGCTGCAATGATTGAATTAGAGACGGGAGTTGCTCTCTAGTCGGGACTACACCAAATTTCCTGATTTCAAGATCGGATTCAAGACGCGAGACACGGCTAGTCAAAGGGTATGAAGCAAGTATAAGTTTTGAGCTAATTATACAGGGAGACACTCCAAATCAACATTGACGGAAACTCATGCAGCAAAAAGAGCAAGAACTGCGAACTACGCGTCTTCACCAGAAATTAGGTTGTCGAAGATGATAAGCGGAATGTGAGCCTTGGCCGAAAGACCGGGTTCAGTTCATTCTGGTGCCGACCGAGCCATCTAGCTTGACACGATACCGGGGGCCAACATAGTCAGTAACGTACATCCAGTTTCCGGCTACGCCGTCGAATTACCAGATGTTTATGTTATTGAGCTTCTCTCTTTCCGACTTCTGCAGGTAGTCCTTCGCAACGAGAGAACCCTTGAAGAGGTCGGTAGACATGATCAGTATAGATCCGAAGACGAAGATAATCGCGGCTCCAATAATCATGGAAAGCAGCTTTCCCGCTGCTCTATCCCTTTTGAGAAAAGCGATCATAGATAAGACAAAGCCCACAACTCCCAGAGCCATAACAGAGAAGACTGGCAGCGGAATCAATGAGAACTGTATCTGGGCAAAGAGCAAGACAACGAAGGCCAGACTAAGAAAGAAATCCCAGTTGCCTAATCGTGAATGGGGAAGGAAGGTAATCTTCATGCCAACATCTCCTTCATTCAGCCAGCCGGGATGACACCTGCTATCTGAGGCCCGAGTGAATCCTGCCAAGAGAAGGGATGCGATAGCAAAAGAATGAACGATAGAAGAAACCTCTCCTATGTATCTTCTTCAAGATCATATATCTGTGAGCTAGAATATAGTGCGATAAAGTGACTTCAATACAGGCGTTTGAAGTGGACTTTGGTGCGGTGAGAAGGTTGTTGGCAGGCCTTTTGCTTGTTTCCAAAGGATAGACCATGATAGTACTGTCTTCTTATTTCAGATGGGAGGGATATGATTTGAGCGACAGATATCTCACGATAGAGGAGCAGCTTTCGCTTCCTGTTGTAAACAGTCCCGTTATTTCGGCCGACGGCAAAAAGGTTGCTTATACGGTTAGGCGTACAGACTGGGACGACAATAAATACCTTAGAACGGTTGTGGTCTATGATGCGGAAAGTGGGACTGCTCTGCATGTCTCGAACGATGAATTCGACTCTTCTCTTCCCGATTGGGCTCCTGATTCTAGGAGACTTGCCTTTCTCCAGAAGACCGGCGGGGAAAACAAGAACGACGTTATGATCTTCGATTTCGAAGAGAAGCGAACGTTCAAACTGCTTACTTTCGAGAACGACATAAGCCAGATAAAGTGGAGTCGTAAGAACGACGGGCTTTATCTAGTTGCTGCCTCTCCCGAAGCCGAGGAACTTAAAAAGAGGAAAGAGAACTACGGCGAATTCGACTACATAGATGAAGAACCGAAGAACAGCTCGCTTTTCTTCGTTCATCTCTCACGCGCAATGAAGAAATACTCTTCAAGGTTCGAACTGCCCAAGGATATGAGATCTGAAGAGACGCTTTTCGATAAGCTGACAGACGGAAAGGAGTTTCATGTCTCTTCGATCGCTCTCTCTCCTGACGGAAATCATGTCGCCCTTCTTGCGCCTCCGACGAGCGATGTCAACGACTTCGACAAAGCAAAAGTATTTCTCATGAATGCCGATAGGAAACTGAAAGAACTGGCGCTGACGCATCCCAGGGGATTCGCATTCTCTCCTGATTCGAAGAAACTTGCAGTCGTCGTGCCCGAAGAAGAAGATCCCTGGATGGATAACGGGGCCGTTGAGATCGTAGATCTTTCAGATCTCTCAAAGAAACGGGTGGTGGTAAAACACGACCTGAACATAGAGCTGGTTTCCTGGACAGAGAAGGGTTTCTTCGTGAGCTGGATAGAAGACTCCACGATCAGCCTGGGCCTGCTGGGAGAGAAAGGCACCATCGCACGGCTGACGAATGAGGATCAGCTGGTTATGGCTTCCAGCACGACGCCAAATGGAGAGCACTTAGCGATGGCCATGGCCACAGATGATGAACCTGTCGAGATCTACCTCGATGGGAAGAAGATAACGGATATAGCGTCTTTGCAGCCCAAGAGAGAAAGGGTACGGAAGGAAAGACTCTCTTGGAAGAGCAACGACGGTACCGAAATCCACGGTGTCTTGAATCTCCCGGCCGACTTCGACTCGATGAAGAAACATCCGCTTGTGGTGCTTGTTCATGGAGGACCTACCTGGACGGCCCTTGCTGCGAGAGTGACCAGCAGTTATTACCCTGTCGAGCAGCTTGTTTCTAAAGGTGTACTTGTGCTGGAGCCCAACTACCGTGGGAGCGAGGGCTATGGAAGAGACTTCAGGAAACTGAATTACAGAAACCTGGGGATTGGAGATTACCAAGACGTAATTAGCGGAGTCGATCATCTTATCGAAAAAGGTTATGTGGACAAGGACCTCGTTGGAGTCATGGGCTGGAGCCAGGGCGGGTACATCTCGGCCTTCTGTGCAACTTACGGAAAGAGATTCAAAGCCGCTTCCGTAGGAGCCGGGATATCCAACTGGATGACTTATCATGTGAACACAGACATCCATGAATTCTGTCACCGATACCTCGGCGACAACCCCTGGGAAGATCCTCGGATATACGAGCAGACTTCGCCTATGACTTACATAAAGAATGCGTCCACTCCAACGCTCATCCAGCATGGCGGCTCGGACACGAGAGTTCCACCGCCTAACGCCTTCGAACTTTATCAGGGGTTGAGAGAGATGAACGTTCCCGTCAGACTCGTGATCTAAAAGGGCATGGGTCACGGCGCAGACAAGCCCGGCCTCCACAGGGCGATAATGACTCAGAATCTCGCCTGGTTCAGCCACTATCTTCTCGGCGAACCTTTAGAAGAGTCTTTCAAATTGAAAAGGGTCGATCGGGAGAAGACAGAGAAAAGCTAACACAGCAGGGCGTTTTGCATTGCTGCCTGGAACATACAGTGACCTTGTCTGCCTGTGTCAAGACAGTGCTTTCCAAGATCATCTGAAACGAGTGGAGAGGTTCGGTTCAGCGGGCTTGGATAAGTGTAAAATCGAGATTTGAAGAGCCTCAGAACCCTTCAGTCCGAGAGGTGTTGAAATGAAGATCTTCAAAAATGGAAATCTTATGGTCGTGACAGATGACAAAGGGATCATCGACTGCGACGGCGAAAAGGCTGCCGGACTTTACCTGGAGGACACCCGTTTCATTTCGAGAATGGTCCTCAAATCATCGTTACCACTCAGAAGACTTCACTCTGACTTTTCATGGGACGGGATTGAAGTCCGCTATCTTGGCCTATCTAAACCCGAGGCTCCACATTTCGATATCTACGTAACTGAAAGCCTCCGCGCGGAGGGAAACACACTTTACACAGAGCTCACGGTCAGGAACTATTCGGCAGAGGATATAGAAGTGTCCTTCAAATTTGAAATCAGCTGCGTCTTTGAAGACATGTTTTCTGTTAGAGGAGAAAACGACGCTTACAAAGGGTTGGATATATCTAGGACGCTGTTATCATCTACAACGAATAACTTTGAGTTTGAAAGTGATTTCGAGAAAGACATCGTTGAGAACTCTCTACCGGCTCTTTCAATGAAAATGAAGTCTGGCGGAAGTTCCAGCCTTTCCGGGAAGCTCAGACTCAGCAAAGAATTGAAGAAAGAAGTGATCTTCAAGAAGATGTTGTCGGAAAGACCCGTGAAGGACATCTCACCTGTCAAAAACACTCCGCTGCTGAATGAAAGGGAGCTGGGGGATCTCAAGACTCTCATGATACCCACGATCTATGGGGACTTTCCTGGAGCCGGTCTTCCCTGGTACGCGACCGTCTTCGGAAGGGACAGCCTCATCTTTGGCCTTCAGACAGTTGATCTCCTTCCCAAAATAGCGAGAAATATTCTTACGGCACATGCTCACCTTCAAAGTGAAGAGGAAGATCACAGGACCGAAGCGCAGCCGGGAAAGATCGTTCACGAGACACGCCTGAACGAGCTTTCTCTGTCAGGAAAACTCCCCTTCGAAAGATACTACGGCACGATCGATGCTACCCTTCTCTTCATAATGCTAGCTCACAGGTATTACGTTCAGACAGATGACAATAACTTCGTGAAATCCATTGAGAAGAACATCGTGGCAGCTGCAAAATGGATCGACGATTATGCCGACCCAGATAACGACGGATATATCGAGTTTGCTCCTTCGGGCAGCGGCCTCGTAAATCAGGGCTGGAAGGATTCCTCAGATTCGGTGAGCTTCGCAGACGGAAGGCTTGCAGAACCGCCCCTTGCCCTCGTAGAGGTTCAGGGATATCTGTACGACGCTTTCAAATGCCTCGAAAAGCTCATGGTTCTCTTTGACAAAAGAGAGATGGCCTCGCTCTATGCCTCTAGAGCGGCAACTCTAAAGATCAATTTCAATCGTGATTTCTGGCTCGAGAGCGAGAGCTACTTCGCTACGGCTCTCGACAAAGACAAGAACCCGGTCGATTCGATAACTTCAAACCCAGGCCACTGCCTCATGACAGGGATAGTGGACGAAGACAAAGCAGAGGCGCTAGTGGAACGGCTCTTTTCCGAAGAAATGTACACCGGCTGGGGAATAAGAACGCTCTCGAGCAGAATGAAGCGCTACAATCCCTTCT
This sequence comes from Mesotoga sp. Brook.08.105.5.1, assembly GCF_002752635.1. Taxonomy (NCBI): domain Bacteria; kingdom Thermotogati; phylum Thermotogota; class Thermotogae; order Kosmotogales; family Kosmotogaceae; genus Mesotoga; species Mesotoga sp. Brook.08.105.5.1. Next base: position 56,174 of record NZ_AYTW01000021.1, on the reverse strand, counting down.
CCTACCACAACGGTAGCGTCTGGCCGCACGACAACTCGCTTATTCTGCTTGGGCTTATGAATTACGGTTTTTCGGAAAAGGCCAAAGGGCTCGCTCTAGACCTCTTGAAGGCGAAGGAAAGGCATCATGACAATCGCCTCCTCGAACTCTTCAGCGGTCTGTCAAAAATCGAGACGTCAGGAAAGTTAATAGAGTATCCCGCCAGCTGCTCACCTCAGTTGTGGTCAACAGGAACGCTCTCTGTAATATCTAGGGTACTGGACGCCTGAATAAGAGAATCTATCCTGGAAACTGCTTTTGGTAAGCCTTCTGGGCTTAACGGTTTTCGAAGCAAGTTCAGCCTCCGGACCCTTACATCGATAAAGATGGCGATATCGACATCGACCTGTTCTTCCAATCTCACCGATGCCTTCAAATACGAGAATTGGGTCTACGGAATTCTGGAAGGAGATATGTGAGAACTCTTAGGTAGTCATCCTCTCTGTAGGAGTTCTTGGGGTAAGAACGACTTATTGACACTCCCCATGTCTAAAGGCAGGGGATTCTTGGGTGATTAAACCGAAGTCCATTTCTGGTATCGGAGTATGACCCCAAGTTCAGGGCTGTGCCATCAGCCCGTCCCTAGGCAGAGCATATTAGCTCCTAGGGCTGGCAGACTATCGCTTACGCTACACCATCTGCCACAGACTTATTAGTCCGCTAATTTGTTTTTAGGTCTTGTACATGACGACATATAGAGTTTTACCTGATAGATGATTAGCTATCAGAACCCCATACTCTATCCAATTTTCAAAGAACGTTTTTATGACTTCTGCTTGTCGCCATCGACTGATGGATTATTTATAATATGCCATGAATGTGCCTTATATCCCCATAGCTGAAGCTAGGGGCTTTACGGCACTTTCGGTAAATATCGGCCCTCTATAAAGAATGAGCAATACCAATCAGCTGCTCATTTCAAATTCTAGCGTAACGATCTTCTTCGGTCCACACGCAACTGAGACGAGATTGTTCTGAATAGGTATCTCTTCTTCTCTTTTCTCAGCGGCTGTACACAAGCAGGCTTTGCTAAACAGACCTTCTCTCAGTCGAATCTTGACGTTATCGGACTCTTCTGAGAAATTGACTAATCTGAGGATAATACTCTCCCCATTCTCAGCCTTTTTTATTGCAGTTACTTCCGTCGTCAAACTATCTACGGTCAGTGGTGTCTCAGGCCGCCTACCTGCGAAGCCTATCGACAGAGGCTTCTTCAGATAGCTACAACTTCTCTTTACGATGTCTTCAAGGGAATCTATGAAGAAGACGGCGTATTCAAAGGTGAGACTCCCTTTCATTTGTGCCCCGGGTGTTTCTATCTTCGGCCCTGCAGGCCGTTTCATACTCGATAGAGGATAGGGAGAAGCTATGTGGCCCACTGCCCTGAACAGGGTTAACTTAAGACCTTGCTCGAAACTTTCAAACTCGTTTATTCCTTTGGTGCTTACTGCGAAACCGCTGTATCTGTCAGTGTTCTCGATTTCTCCGAAGACACCGTTATTGGGTCTGGCAAGAGGTTCATCCTCGATCCAATTCGGGTTGATTTTTGAGGGCTGGCTCTTTGGTGTTGTTACGATGTCGAACGGAGTTTTGTAGAAGAGAGCGTTCCCTGGTTTTTCCCTCCAGAAATTTACCTGAAGTCTGTGATTCTCGCAACTGTTAGCAATCTCAGTCTCGATTTCTAAAATACTGCTCGATTCCATCAGTCTCAGAGTGCAGTGAACTGGCATTTCAGTTCTTGAAAGAGAGCGCTTGCGTCCGTTCTCAACAAGACCGACTGGCACCGAAAGTGTGTAACTAAGTCTTATAGCCCTTGCTAGTGGCCCGTTTTCTATTACTTCTACTGTCTCTAGGGAGCCGGAACTCGTAACAATGGTATCGGTAAGCGGCCTTGAATAAACGTAACCATCTCCACAATCGCCACCGTCTTCGAAGAGGTTCGTGAAGAGCTTTTCACCGGTGGCTTTGCTCATTATCTCAACTCTTCCATCGGGCATTGCGGTGACCATCAAAAACTTGTTCTCAAGACATCGACTGTTATTTGCTTTATACAGGTCATGATTGATCGGTCTGCTCGAACTGCATATCTGGAACTTGTCGAAGGAAAGCCCGTCAATTTGCGACCCAAGATAACCCTTCACAGAGACAACTTTCTCTATAGGCGCCGAACCGCCAAGATAGTTCAGAGACTTCTCGGTTTCGCGTAAAGAAGAAATCTGGAAGTCCACTTCTTCACCTGTCTCGTTCTTCACAACAGGTCTCTTTGAGAGGTTGTCGAATGCAATATGAGGAAGATCAATCTCTATCTCCACAGGACTAGTCGGACATTGTGATGGATTGAAGACAACAAAGAAGTCATTTTCTCCTTCGGAAGCGGCTCCGCTCAAGCTTGAAAGCGAATCCATTGCTATATTTCTGCTTATCTCAATACTGTGGGAGTATCTGCGCGATACGTCTAAATGGACTTCATCCACACTGCAGCCACCTATGCTGTCATGGGCAAGGTTCTGAAGAACCAGCTTCCAAGCCTTCTGCAAGAAGCCTCCCGGATGCCGCTTTCCTAAGAGTAGAGCGAACGACGCAAGTGGCTCAGCATAACTCTCTAGCCAGTTTAGCGCGTCAAAGTTTTCGCGCTTGTTTTTGCACCTGGAGGAGAGGACGTTGGGTAGAATGAAATTGAAGTATCCCCTCTTGGAGATGTTAACGTTTTTCAGCTGCCCGTGAAGAACTCTTATTCCTTCGGTGGCAGGTATCCTTTTCTTCAGCTCCGCCGCCAAGTCATTGAAAAGCGCCTGTTTGCAGGAAAGACAGTTGTCGGTCTCTTTTAGCTGATCTATGAACGGAAGAATCGACTCGCTTGGCTGAACATGGTCGCAGCCATCCATCAGCACCACCATGCCGGTTGCGGAGTTTTCCATGAACTCCTTTGCAGAGCCTATAAAGAATGCCGAATCGACAGGTTGACCCTCAGGTGTGAATGCCATGTTGCAGTAACCCAGTCTTTCCGGGAGTCTGTAAGTGTACAGACTGCTCCCATCGGCTCCCTCCCAGATGAATTCCCATGGCAAGTCATCGCCAGACACTCCGCGCCAAATTAGTGACGAAGTGATCCCGAAATGTCTAGCTATTTGCGGAATTTGAGAATTGTGTCCGAAAGTGTCGGGAAGATAGGCCAGCTTCTGTGGATCTCCAAACTCGTGTGCTATCTGGGAACCAAGCAGAAGGTTGCGGATCAACGACTCGCCATCGGAGAGAAACTCATCGGCCTGAACGTACCAGGGACCAACGCCAATCCTACCTGATGTCACAAGTTCCTCGAGAACTCGGCGCATCTCCGGCCTGATCTCCAGATAGTCTTCCAGTATCACTAGCTGTCCATCAAGGTTGAAGCAACGGTATTCTGTACTACTCTGTAGGATTTCTATTAGCTTATCCATTGCCTTTACAAGTCTATACCTGAAGGATTCAAACGACTCGTACCACTCCCTGTCCCAGTGGGTGTGGGAGAGGACGAGCACGATTCTATCTTTTCCTGCCACAGTACACACCTCTTCCATAATTATAAGCCGTGTCAAATAGTCGAAAAACCTTCTCCGGAGCTATTTCCATTTGAATGTTGTGAATCGAAGCGAAGACAAAACCACCTCCGGGAGAGAGTATGTCTATACGCCTCTTTACATCATCTCTAACGTCATCCAATGTTCCGAAGGGCAGCACATGCTGAGTGTCACATCCGCCTCCCCAGAATACGATATCCTTTCCGAACTCCCGTTTGAGCATCGCAGGTTCCATGTTTTTTGCACTCGTCTGGACGGGATTGAGGACCTGGACGCCGGCCTCTATGAAATCACCGATGAAGGGATAAACAGAACCACAGGAGTGTAGGAATATAAACAGCCCGGGTTTCTTCGAATGAATATAATTGCACAGCGCCTGCAAACGTGGTTTGAAGAGCGCTCTGAAAAGCCGAGACGAAATCTGCGTATTCTCCTGTGTTCCGTAATCATCTCCAATCTGTATAAGGTCGATTTCGTCACCGAATTCATGAAGGTACCTTTCGAGCTCAACGGTGTACTTCTCGAGAAGCTTGTCAAGGAAGTATTCGACTAACGGTCGATCCGTTATGATTCTCTCCATGAACTCCTGATAACCAAAGTAGGTGTGTCCTGCCTCGAGAAAGTTGCCTCCAAACGTTCCCATTACCGCACAGTCAGCGGAGTTCCTAATTTCCATAAGCTGGCTTTTCAGAAAAGCGATCTCCCTCTCTGAAAGACCAGAACGGACGAGTCCGTCAATTGCCTTTTTGTCTTCTGTGCCAGCCAAGGGAAAGTATTTCCCGTCGAAGTAGAATCCGCCTCTTGGCATGCTGGCTACGATCCGGCCGTCATTCATAATGACTCTAGAACCATCGGCTAACGTGACTGGATCGAAACCCGCAGGCAAAAGATACCTTCCGCCGTCTTCGAACAAGTCGAACTCTATCCATTCATCTATTCTTGTATCAAAGCCGCCGTCGAGTCTCTTGAGTTCTACGACGTCAGAATGCATGCTCTTTCTTACTTCTTCTTCGACCAGGGCCAGTTGCTGGAAAACGTCGTAGATTTTCACCGATGTGTCTGATAGTCCAAGGTACTCCTTAAGCTTCCTGTATGCTATTGCATGGATTCCAGTCGATCTCATTCCACCAAAATCTATAGGGACCCGATCCGGTTCCCTGTGGTTCAGGGCTTCTATTATTCTCTCTTTTGAAGTTATTTCGATCACCCCACTTGAAGATCTGTGCGAAGGAATTCATATGCCTTCAGGTCATATCTTCTCCCATCACCTGCGATGAGATAGCCTTTCTCTCCAGCAACTTCCTTAGCAAGAAGGACCGGCTTCATTGATCTATCCTGAGCGAGAAACAGTTCGACATTGTCGCTCGCCTTCAGTCCTGCGAGGATAGGAGCAGCCTTTCGGCCACTCTTGAATACTGAGATTGGATTTCTCATGGTAACGGAATACTTGTGCAATCCGGTCGATCCAGTCGACAGCCTAACAGCGAAATCCATGGGTTCGCCGTTGAGAAAGGGGCTGGCAAAGCGGTTCTGCAGGTTGCCGTTAAAAAGTCTGAAGAACAATCTCCCACTTGCCGGAAGGTCCCGTCTGAATCGTAAAGGTGAAGGAGAGGCGAAGTCAACCAGGTTTATGCCTTCGAGGCCTATATTCACCGAAAATCCACTGCCAGTATCATCGATTCTAAGTCCCCCGAGTACTGTCAGAGTATCCGTCCCGCTTCCGCTGATTAGATCACCCTGCGGGGCGATTCTTCCGGGAGTGGAGTAGCTGATCTCCGGCCGCTCAACGTTGAGCGGAACTTCGAGAAACAGAAAGTCAGACGGACCGACGTCGTAGATGTAGTGGATTCTTACAGACAAGATTATCTCCGCAGATTCTGCTGGCAATATGAAGGATTTTCTGAAGGGCCTGCAGAATCTATCTATGGGCTGGAATTCAATCACCTTACCCCACCGTGATTCGAAGACCCTAAAGCCACACTTGACTGGCAGATAATCCTCTTCTCTATTTGGAGAAGCTTTTCCTGTGTACAACTCGTCGTGTTCTATAGCGTCTGCCAAGTTTTCTGTCGGGTTGACAGCGGTACGCACTATTTTGAGCTTTCCAGCCGTCAGAGATGAAGAAAGGAGTTCTCGCCCGTTCTCCTTGGCCACGATTGATTCAAGTTCTCCCCGATCGTTGAAGGATAGATCGAAGTGATCGGTCGAAACCTCTAAGTTACCTGTCGAGCTTTCAGAAACTGAATTTCTTCCAGCTTTCTTCCGTGGCAGAAAACGCCTGTGCTCGAAGCCCTTGAGTTCGCCAGGGTCGAAAAAGAGCTTCCCGCTGTAGAATAATGAAGAGACCTCAGTTCCATCGGGAGCTTCCAAAGAAAGTTCCGGATCGTCACAATTCATAACACAAAAATCATTGCGCGTCAGCCCTGTTGGGTTGAACGCCGTAATGTAATTGCCAGAACCAAAGACTCTCTCTCGTAGACTATTGATTGTCTTGCAGGCCAGGCGGTTAGCCCGAAATACCCAGCCGAAACCCTGAGTTACTGCATCAAGGATTGCCTCGGGGTCTTTAGAGAGATACAGACCTCCACCTCCCGAATGCTCGTCGAATCCCCCGATCAATTCAAAAGCTTCCTCGATCTCTTTATGGTTCTCCCCATTTGAAAGCCCGTTTAGAATCGAAGCTTCATGCAGAATGGAGAAGGTATGCGAAGAAAGTGAGTTCTCCCTGGGATAAGCCAGAATATTAGAAGTCCACCATCCGTTGAATTCACCTTCTACGTCTTGAATTACTGAACACCAAGGTCTAAGTCTATCGAAAAAACTATCGATCGTTGCTGTGGAGATATGCGGGTTTCTCCACGAGGCGTTCCAATCTTTTATCAGTTCGACCGGCGTGAATATAGGTTCTCTGTTGTCGATTGCCATTGGAATTGCATAGACCGGGAATTCATATTCTCTGACATCGAGTGAAGCGAGTTTGTCTATAACCTCGCCTTTCAAGGTTTCAATATCGCTTCCGAAGAATCTATGTCCTTCAATGTAGGCCCATTTAGGATCATCCGTGAACCAGGCGAGTATCTTTGCTCCACTCGGAAGCCTCCACCAGAAAGGCGACTTCAGGTTCGTGTATTCCTTGAAAGGGGCCACGAAATTGTTTATCGACATGAATAAATTTTCCACACCTGTATCGAAGAGTAGCTCCAGGAGTCCGGTACTCACCCCTGGTACATCGCTGAGAAAGGCGCTCTTGATTTTCATACCCGATGCTCTTAGCGACCTGGTTCTCTCCAGAGAATGGAAGAGTTCCTCGAACTCTGTCCTGTCTGCATAATGGTGAAGAAATAGCGCTCCAATTCCAAATTCTCCCCTTTTCAGCAGATCACGGGCCGTCTCATAATCGGCTTGACCGTATCTCTTTTCGAAACACGAAAAGGCCCAGGTCGTTTCAATATTCCACCTGAATCGCGATTCTTCCGGCAAGGGCAAGCTGTCATTGTAGAACTGAATCGCCTTTGCGGTGTAATGAGCCTGGAGTCTCTCGACTTCCTTTATGGGGGCCGTGTAACCAAGGTCAACGTGAGAAAACATTAGTAGATTGAAATCAATTATCCTTGGCCGGTCAAGCTCTATACTCTCCTCCAACCTCTCCTGACAAGATGCAACGATGATCTTGACCGGGCCACTCTCAACTGTGAACAACTCTTCCGACTCACCCGGAGCGACAGATGTTGAGCTCTCTTGTTCTCTCTGTGAGATAGTTATATTGCATCTCTTCTCTGACGAATTGGCAATTATCACCAAGCGAGGCCGAAGCTCGGATCTCTTCAGAAGGTCTGTGAACTGAATATCTATTCTTATTGAATCTCCTTTGACCAAAACAGATTTCACGTTATTGCCCCACAGTCTTACCGCTCCACAAGCACCGTTTCAAGGAAGACTCTTCTTTGCCCTGTTGGATCTCCATACAGCCTCTCCAGGAGAATCGTGGCTGCCTGTCGGCCCATCTCACCTGTCTTCTGTGCAACCGTGGTCACGGGGATCTTGAGAAAAGAGAGGAAGTCGAAGTCATCGAATCCGCTTACGGTTATCTTTCCCTCAAGTTCAGGATGTTCGATCAGGTATTTGACAACTCCAAGAGTGACGTCGCCCGTGCATCCAACTATTGCCTGCGGTGGATCATCGAGGTTCATGAGTCTTCTTGTACACTCGTAACCGTTCTCCATCTTTGGCATTGTTTCACACGCGAGGTATTCGGGATGTAGTCTTGTCCGGCACTTTAGCACTCCGTCAAGGAAGCCGTCCATCCGTTCCTTGATGGCTGTCGCGTCTTCTTTCTGTGTTATGAATGCTATCTTTTCTTTGCCCTTTGAAACGAGGTGTTCAACAAGTATCCGCGAGCCGTTGCGGTTGTCACTCACGACGAAGTCGAATCTTGATCGGGGTATGTACCTGTCTAGAAGTACAATCGGTACACTTACATTGTTAAGGAATCTTATAGATGCCTGGTTAAAGATACCACCGACGTAGAAAAGAATGAGGCCGTCCACTCGTTTCTCAAGCAGTAGTTTCAGTTCTCGTAATTCCTTCGCCGGATCATTGTCGGAGACTCCTAGCAGGATGTTATAACCAGCTGGTGAGCATACACTCTCGAGCCCATCGAATATATCATGCATGAAAGACCTTAGGTTTGGGAGAACCAGACCTATTGTCATTGTTCTCTTCGTTATCAAGCTTTTTGCTGCCTGGTTTGGCAGGTAGTTCATATTTCTGGCTATTGAGACGATCCTTTCTTTTGTCTTTCTATTGACCCTGGGATCATCTCTAAGGGCTCTTGAAACAGTAGAGACCGAGACTCCAACAAGTTCAGCTATCTCCTTGAGACCAACGCTCATTGCAACCACCTTTCTTCGCTTGCCAGATCTGTTTCAACGGCTATCACGAATGGGAGATTCACGAATGCGACGGCTTTTTCAAATCCACCGTTTTCGACCGTATCTATATAGAACGAAAAGACCAGATAATCAGGGGTACCTGGTTCATTTTCGCCAAGAGGTACAATTCCAAGGTTCGAAGTGGCACTGTAAGAATAATGCCTTAGAAGCTGGAACCTCAACCTTTCATCCAGACTGAAAGAAAAACTCTGGCGGCTGGCCACGACGGTCTTCCCATCTGATCTATCCAGCAGCATGTAGCTTTGGAAAGGTAAGAAAGGCGGTCTCGACCCAGCTAACTCGCTTTCCATAGTAGAGAAGGATCTGGCCCCTCTGTACTCAACATTTGCGACTCCTTCAATTCCCAGTGAAAGAACATAGTTTATCGAATGGTCTTTGTATGATACGGTCGGCAATTCCTTTCTATCAATAACAACGCTTAGTTCAATACCGCCCAGCAAACCTGCAGCCAGCGTTATCTGAGAAATGGGTAGAGAACAGTAGTTCAGCGTTATGATCTCCTTCAGCGCGTTTACAGATCTATTATATGAGGACATTGTAGCATCTATTTGTGAAAAGGTTTTGGGACTCCCAGTCAAATATGACTCCAGGCGCAAATCGAAATGCAAATAGCTTCCGTCGCTGCATGGAGCAATGACTTCGATTGAACCTTTCTCACTCTCTTTCCATTCGAGAAGCGTATGCTTGTCGACATCGAATTCTTCTTCGGTGTTCGTTCCATAACCTGCAACTTCAACAACATTTACTCCTCTATTCAGCGGTAGAAGAAAGCAATAGCCCTCACTGTAAGTGTTCCAGTGATCCGTGAACTCTCGAAGGAAAGGAGTTCCCGCGAATAACTCACCCCCGATCTTTAGGCAGAGGTCTTCGCCCTTAGGGATATCAGCCGGTATCTCGACGTAATACTGACCTTCGCCCGGAGCAATAACGCAAATCTCCTGTGGCAAAAGCTCGTCAGCCATCTCACGCAAAAGCATCTCAAGCTGGGAATAAGCTTTGGTGGATAATTCCACAACACTCGCATTAGATGTTATGTTTTGTTCAAGGGTTAGCTTGCCAGGCCATCCGGCAGTTACGGCCGAAGTGTGTTCGCCGTAGAGGATCAGGTTGATATCGAGTGAAGACTTTAGTCGGGCATCGGTCCTTTCCAGATCCTCGTCGAGTTCTTTGGCGAATTCCTGGACACGCCGAAATGCACCTGCCGAGAACGGCCCTCCGGTCTTGACCACTTCCCACCATCCTGACCAATCCCCTTTATATACCCTGGCAGTTTCTCCGTATTTCTCTTCCATAATCCTCATGAATTCTGAAGGTGTTGAGACGATCAGCTCGACTTCTTGATCGTTCCAGTTCGAGTAGAGGTCGAGATATGCAACGGCGCCCGGGAAGTATCCTGCGTTATCGAAGGCGACCATTATGGCTACCTCGGAGTAAGGGTAGCCCGATAACTCGAGGTTATTCAGGTAGTTCTGAAGAAGAGAGGGGCTCTTGATCCAATACCCTTCCGCGTAACTGCCTTTGCTGACCCAGCAAAGGACACGATTCCCCAGCGGGCCCTCCCAGTAGAAGAGGTTATGGCTTCCTTCAAGACCCAGCGCCTCCGCATAGGCATCGTTAATCCCGCTGACGAAATAGTCTATTTCTTTCTCCGCCAGTATATCGGGAAGATCGGCCGTGTAGCCGGGAACATCGTTCATAAGGCAGGTTGAAATCTCCAGACCATTTTCTTCAGCGAAACTCAATGCGATTTCCAGGCTTTTCGAGATCACATAATCGTTTGTGAACCCCGTATGCATTGACCCGTATGCAGCCCCGAAGTCCAGTCTGCCTTCCCTGGCATAAGCACTGTACCGTTCAACCAGATCGCTTTCGGGATTAGATCTCAGCCAGCAATCAAATTGCCAGAAGGTCTCGACGGTGAATCTAAAGTCAGGGAAACTATCCATGAAGTCTAGAAGGTCGTTGTACATCTCAATGTAGTATCTTTCTACCTCGAGCTGCGTTCCCGTGAAGCCGATATCTTGATGACTGAAGGGAATCAGGTACACTTTTTCAATCTTACCAAGAGATATGACTGCCAGCAAGGAGACTCCCAATATGGCTGCAATCCTTTTGAAGGGATCCATTCCGGTGCTCTTCATCTTATTCCTGCCCTCAGCGTGAAGCCGCGCATCATTTTGTCCTGTGCGACGAAGTAGAGAATTATCAACGGAAGGGCCGTGAGTGTAGAGGCGGCCATCAAAAGATTCCAGTTTGTCGAATACTGCTGCTGAAAGCCTCGCAACCCGATTGCAAGAGTCCACATGGACGGATCATGGAGATAAATCAGTGGACCGAAGAAATCGTTCCAGGTGAAAACGATGGTGAAAAGGGCCACCGTAAAGAGAGCCGGTGTCGAGAGTGGCAGTATTATCTTTCTGAAGATCTTGAACTCCGAAGCTCCGTCTATCCTGGCCGATTCCATTAACTCGTCTGGAATGGAGATAAAAAACTGCCGCAAGAGGAAGATGTTGAAAGCGCCTCCCCCGCAAAAGGCCGGTACTATAAGGGGAAGATAGGTGTTCACCCAACCGAGTTGAGTGAAGAGTATATAGACCGGTATTATGAGAACTTGGCCGGGTATGAACATAGTGGCAATAGTGATGTAGAAGATCAAATTCCTGCCTTTCCACTGCAACTTGGAGAAACTGTATGCGACCAGTGAGGCCGTGAGGGTATTGCCCAGAACATTCATTGAGGTTAGGAACAGTGTGTTGAAGAAATATCTGAAAAAGGGAAAACTATCCACTGCCTTTGCGTAGTTGCTCCACTGGGGAGGATCGGGAAACCAACGCATCGGTATAGACATGATCTGTGCGTCCGGTTTGAGTGAAGTCGACACCATCCAGAAGAGCGGTATCAAGTAGACCACACTAAAAAAACCGAGGACCCCATATATCGTAAAACTTCTTATTGATTTCGCTCTGCATAAACCTCTCATGACAATCACTCCCTCAGTAGTCCATCCATTTTCTGGAGATTCTGAAAAGAAGGATCGTCATCGGGACCAGTATCATGAACATCACCCATGACATTGCCGAAGCATATCCCATCCTAACGTCTTTGAAGGCTAGCAGGTATATCTTAAGGTTCACGAAGGTAGTCGATTCCAATGGGCCACCTGCAGTCATTATGTAGGACTCTGCAAAGACCTGGGAAGCGGCTATGAGACCAGTGACGGTATTGAAGAAGATGACTGGCATGATCATGGGGACAGTGATACGCCAGAACATCTGAAGCTTGTTAGCCCCGTCAAGTTCTGCGGCTTCGTAGAGATACTCGGGAACGTCCTGAAGACCAGCCAGAAAGATGACGATAATACCGCCTATCCCCCAAAGGCTCATAAGGATCATAGCCGGTTTAGACCACTGAGGCGAGTTCAGCCAGAGGGGACCTTTAATACCTATGAATCCAAGCAACTGGTTTATTAGACCGCTCCTGGGATTGAACATCATCATCCATAAGAACATCACCGGAATCGAGGGAAGGACAACAGGGAGGAAATAGATGGTTCTGAAAATCCGCATCCCTTTCAGGGCACTACTTAGAAGCAGAGCAAAGATAAGGCCGGTGAAGACCTTGAGAAAAACCGACCCGAACATGTAGTAAAAAGTATTTCCCAGCGCTTTCCAGAATCCGGGGTCGAGCGTGAAGAGTATTTTGTAGTTAGTCAGCCCTATCCAGCGCGGGGCATTGATCATGTCGTAACTTGTGAAACTGAGAAAGAGTGTTGCCAGTATCGGAGCGAGGACGAAGGCCGACAGCCCGATCAGCCAGGGTGCCGCGAAGAGGTAGCCGGCGAGGTTCTTCCTTCTGAAATACTTGCTTCGTTTTCTTCCCATCCTTCAGGCTCTCCCTTCACAGAGCGATTACGGAAAGCAGGACACCGAAGAGATTTCCGGGTCCTGCTATCCGTCGTTACTTTCAGTGAGTCATCTTGTATTTCTGAATCTCGGCTTCTATTAGTTTCTGTGCATCATTTAGAGCTCGATCGGGAGTTTTTGTACCGTAAATGGCTTCTTCAGTGGCAACCTGCAAAGTCTCATACCACAGCGGTGCCTCAAGAATGAAAGGCCTGAACTTCGTGAACTCCAGAGCCTCGATCTGCATCTTCCACTGAGGATCCTCGATTAGATCGGACTGGTATGCCGCCCTCCTGTTACCTATGAGAGAAGAGATGCCTTCGGCAAGTTTCAGCTGAACCTCGTCGCTCAAGAGATATAGGGCGAATTCGACGGCAGCGAAGATATTCTTGGATCTCGATGATAGTTCAAGGGAGAATCCGTTGGACCAGGTAGCATTTTGCACGGGGTAAGGTATCTGTACGATTCCATAATCTAGATCCGGTGCGTACATTGCCAGATCGGCTATGAAATTACCAACCTGTATTCCCATTGCAACCTTGCCCGCAATGAAGGCATCGGCCGCACCCCAGCCGAAATTGGCGCCGAAAGAGAGAAGCTTCTCCAGACCGAGTTCGTTTATCAGGGCAACCCATTCCTCTAACGCCTGTATTATACCCGGACTGTTTACAACAATATCTCCATCTTCAGTGATAAAGTCTTCTCCCTTACCCCAGACATACATCCAGAAGTAAGATTGACCGTATAGCGGGTTGAACCCAACAACCTCGTAATCACCGTTCTTGTCAAGAACGTTCAGTTTCTCGGCGTAGTAGAGTAACTCCTCCCAGGTAGTAGGCGGTTTCTCGGGATCCAGGCCAGCCTGTCTGAATAGGTCTTTGTTGTAGAAAAGCAGCCTAACGTCTGTCTCAAGGGGAAGAGCGTAGATCCCATCTTCGTAGGAACACATCTTCAAAGGTCCCTCAAAGAAGACTTCTTCAGGATCAAAGCCAGCTGCCAACAAATAGGGCTTCAGATCAAGAAGAATGCCCGTCGAAGCTCTCATTCCCACGTTACCCAGATCATGCAGGAAGACATCAGGCTCTTGTTTTGCAGCCATAGAGACCCTGATCTTGTCCCAGTAGTCCCAGAAGGAAATTGCGAGGTCCTCGACCTCGATAGCTCCCTTGTTAGTCTCGTTGAACTCGGCTATGATCTCGTCCATGATTTCCTTCGACGGACCTGAAAGATACATGTGCCAGAACTTCACTTTCGCAGCCGCACCAAAACTAACGGCCACCATCAACGTGATCAAAAAAAGAATCAGTAACGATTTCTTCACTTTTAATCCCTCCCCGGAATACGTTCGGTGCCAGTGGTGCATGAAAACTCTATCATTTTGGAACCCTTGTATTCGAATCCGTTCATGCGGTCTTACGGTTCGCGGTGGCAGATAATTGACGATTATCATCAATAAATACAAACGCTTGCATTTTTTCAAGCCATAACTATGTTCTTTTAAATATTACTTCTGTTGTATAGTATAGACGTATGAATTTTTTGATGGGATATATAAACTCTCTTTGAATACAAATGATTGTATGTATTGAAGTCCAGAGGAGGTATCTATGAAAAGTCCCCATCTCATTTTCTATTACAGTCATGAAAGCTGTCCGGCGAGGGTTGCTTCCCTTCCCGTAATTGCTTGGTTGTGTAAGGACAGGAATATCGATTATGACGCCTACTTCTCTGTCAGACCAAGCCTCGCAGGTATTGGCGACCACCTCCCTTTCGCCGGAAACAGACATGAAGAGCAGCTGTATTTCTTGACCAATTTCTACGAAGAGATACTCTTTGTTTCCATGAGCGAGGGTAGGGAGGTGCCTTTTGAAAGGTTTTTCAGTGCGAGAGGATGTCCTTCTCTCAACCATTCTTCAGAGGAACTGATTGAACTGTATATAGAGCTCTTCAACTTATTCGAAGAAACTTTCCCGAAAGATGCAGTTGTATATCCTTCATGTGAGCTTGACTTTCCGCTTGAGATGGTCGAACTGGGTTCTTTCAAGTTACCAGGCCGTTCGAGGATAGACACTTTTCTGTATCCTGAGATATTCTACCGAAAATCTCTGGCAATTCATCTCGAGGCGGGGGATAGTCAGTTTGAGAAGCTTCGTGATTTGGGGGTTGAGAGGCTTCATCTCGCGTGTTGCTCAGATGAAGAAGCAGAGAGATTCGAAAGAATGGGATACGAAGTCGATACGATAGAGCGAATTGGTGACGGTGAAACACTGTTGAGTCTTACCGGTAGAATGGCCAGAAGATGGGTTGACAGAGGGAAGGGAGTTTCGCTGGGAAACGATCCCATTACTCTTCGCTGGATTGCCAAGTACATGAGAGAGGATATACTTCCGATTGCAGCTCTAGGCACACTGAGAGAAAGTGTGCCCGTAATTGGTGAACTGGCGAAAAGTACAGGCAACAACATAGTCTGGGGAAGTCAGATATACGATGATGGAGTTATATCTGAACTATCCAGGCGGGGAATTGTCTTTGTCCTGGCCCATGATGTCGAGGTTGGAGTGACCATTAAGAATGAGGTGAAGTTGCCGGTACTGTGGCTAAAGGAAGCGAAGGCTCCGTGGAAGGAAGAAGTTTCGGACGGCTTTCTTCTCGAGAGGATTGAGAATGGCGATATTCCCATTGTGTTCGTGAACTACGCTGCTGATCTCGGTCATCTTCCTGTGCTGCCAAGATATCTGGACCTGCATTCAATTGACGGAATAAAGGATGGAATAGCTTTCCCGTCAAACTGGTGGGATTACGCTCCCGAGACCCTTGAACAGTTCTTCATTCCGCGCGAAAGGGGAGGCATCTTTCCTACGGGTGAGATCCTCCTGAGCAGCGCCGGTTTGGGTGTAGCGACCGAGGCAAAAGGCTATTTGCCGCGAAACGTCTACTTTGAATCTCTTCTGATGGCCAGAAGTATCATAGCTGAACATTGTGGAGAAGCAAATGTTCCGATCGGGCATTACTCGTTCCAGGATGCCTGCCCGGAATACAGACATGGAACCGCGGAGCCAGATTTCATAGTGCTGAAGGAGGCAGGCTTTCAATATGCCATAAGTTACAAAGACGAAGCAAAGTGGCCCAGAACGCTCTACGATGACGGGGAGTTCATTGTGCTGAATCAGCAGACCGAACACTGGAGTTTTGATCCCATGAGCGACGTGAGAAGATGGGAGAGAAAGCTAAGCGAAAGCCTGTCCAGCGCATGGGCCGTGATTGGTTTGGATTCACCTTTCTGGGGAATGACGCCGTGCTACTTTGGAGAGGCCTCGAAAGGGCTGGATCTGACTACCCTCACAAAAACAATGAAGTATGTGATATCTGGCGGTGAGAGCGGGAGGCTCTTCCTTCTAAAACCCCATGAACTTGTCAGGTTTGTCAGATTGCTTTCACAAAGCGAAAATAGCCGAAGGGAATGATAGAGATGATTCCTTCTCACGAACAGTTCAACCCGACAAACGTCTCCGAGAAGATGAACGCCCATACCATAGAGGGTCTAGAAGAGATACTGGACTTCCTCTTATCCGAACGGAGAAGGCCGGGTGGAACGGTTCCTGTTATTGCAATCGACGGATTCCCCGGGAACGACTGGAGAGAGATCATACAGACTGCTAAAAAAATCGTTGACCGCAAATCTCTGACCATTGAAGTGTACGATTTCGACACATGTAGGAGAAACGATGAAGAACTTGAAAATCTCTTAACTCGTTATCTTGGTCAGGATGAGGTTTTTGGCAGGGTTTTCAGAAGAAGCATAGCAACGTTCTTCTCAAAAGAAAAGATCTCAACTCTGAAAAGGGAAATCAGTCGAGGGAGGAACTCGAAGCGGCAGGATGCAATACTGGTAATTGGTTGGGGATGTATGCTTAGCCCTATGAGAGGCTCGTATGACCTGAAAGTGTATTTCGACCTCACGAGAGAAGAGACCATGAAGCGTTACAAGAAGACAGGAGCTTCTTTCGGAACCCAGAGTATTGGGCCCAAGAGACTGTACTACATCGATTTTCCCGTCTCGGAAAGGCATAGGAGGAATCTATTCGATTCACTTGACTACTATGTTGATGCAAACTCGGAAGATTCGAAGGCACTAATTGCTGCAGGGGATCTAAGAGAGATTTCCAGGGAAATCGCATCCAAACCT
Organism: Mesotoga sp. Brook.08.105.5.1; assembly: GCF_002752635.1. Lineage (NCBI taxonomy): Bacteria > Thermotogati > Thermotogota > Thermotogae > Kosmotogales > Kosmotogaceae > Mesotoga > Mesotoga sp. Brook.08.105.5.1. The sequence goes on along the minus strand of NZ_AYTW01000021.1, from coordinate 39,538 downwards.
TTCAGATTGAAACCTATCTATGAACCGGGTCCGTGGGGAGGTCAATGGCTCAAGAGGGTACGTCATCTTCCTGAAGAATGGCCAAATTGCGCTTGGAGTTATGAGGTGATTGCGCCGGAGATGTCTATACTCGTGAAGAACCGAAATACTACTCTGGAACTACCGTGGAATCTCTTTTTCGATCTCGCGTATGAAAAAATCATGGGTGTAGAGAGCGGAGGAAAGTTTGGCGGCGAATTTCCGATCAGGTTTGATTATTTAGATACAATGAATGGCGGGGATCTTTCGGTGCAGGTGCATCCGCAGACTACCTACATAAAGGAGAATTTCAATGAGAATTACCACCAGGGAGAGATGTACTATATTGTCGATTGCAAAGAAAGTAGGCGGGTCAATCTCGGTTTGAGAAGCGACGCAAGCGTTGAAGAGTTTAGAGCAGCTGCAGAAAGTGCCGAAAAGGAAGGTATTGCCTTCGACTACACCAACTACGTCCACAGCGTTCCCGTAGACAAGCATGACATACTAATGATACCTCCCGGCACGGTGCATGGGTCTAGAGAAGGACTGGTCGTTCTTGAGATCAGCTCGACCACATACAGGTACACATTCAAGATATACGACCATCTGAGGCCTGACTTACAGGGTGTTATGAGGCCGATTCACATTGAGCACGCCTTCAAAGTTTTGAATAGGAAGCGACGGGGGAACTGGGTAGACAGACATTTGAAACCAAAGCCATCTTTAGTGGCCTCGGGTAATGGTTGGGCCGAATACCTTATCGCGACAAGCAGAGACTTCTTCCATGAGGTCTTTCGGGTTGAAATAGAGGGCAAGGTGGAATTCGAAACCGAAGGTAGATTCCACATATTGACGCTCGTTGACGGAGAGAGTGTGATCCTTATCTCGGGGGAGAACAGGCGGAAGATGAACTACTCCGAGACTGTAATAGTGCCTGCTTGCGCAGGTAGTTACACAATCGAGGCCGGGAGTGGGGAGAAGTGTATAATTGTGAAGGCTCGCTTGAAGTGAATTCACACATCATACTAGCTCTAGATGTCGGAGGGACAACAGTAAAATCCGCTCTCTGTGATTTGCATGGTCAACTGGTCTCAGGCGTTAACATAACCTCCGTTGATTCGAGAGGTTCCAGAGCAGTTATTCTAAAGCGGTTTTCCGAGATCGTAACTGGTTTGGTCGGGCAGTCAAACAAGATGAACCTTGAGCCTGTCGGCCTCGCAGTTGCCTTTCCCGGGCCATTCGATTACGAAAAAGGAATTTGCCTCATAAAAGGTGTTAACAAATACGAGGCGCTTTACGGAATGGATCTATCCGGTTTCTTCCGTAATGAAGTCACCGTAACCGAGTTGTTTCCCGTGATATTCGATGCCGATTCTTGGGCCTTTACTCGTGGCCAGTATCTCAAAGGTGCAGCTATTGGTGCGAGGAGGATCATTGGAATTACAATAGGTACAGGACTGGGTTCAGCTTTTATGGAGGAAGGGAAAATAGTCCAGAATGAAAGAGGAATACCTCCTTACGGCTGGATTGGAAACCTTCCTTTTGGCAAAGGAATACTTGACGACAGAATCTCCCGGAGGGGAATACTTGCAAGGTACCGGGAGATTTCAGACTCGCTTCAGGTAGATCTAGATGTGATGGATCTCTATAACTTGGCCGTCAAGGGCGACACTGTCTGCATGAAGCTATTCTGTGAAACGGGAAGCCTTCTCGCAGAAGCCCTCATACCCTTTATCAAGATCTTCTATCCGGATGTGATTGTTCTTGGAGGCAAGATCTCGGGAGCCTATGAGTTTATTGGTCCAGCTCTGAGGAAAGAGCTTGAAGCGAATTTGGGGAGCATCAACCTGCCGAAAATCTTGAAGGCGATCGATCCCGATAGCTCAACACTGTCAGGATTGGCTCTTCATTTAGCTGAGATATGCTTTGGAGGAGGGAGTATATGATACCAGGTTGCCAAATAAACTGTGGACCCCAAGATTGGCAAATTCTTCAACATAAGGAAGGAATAGCTTCTGTAACACTCTCAGGCAGCTACATTCCTTCTATAGAGATCTCCGATCGTCAAGCGGTATTTGTGAGGGTGGTCTGTGAAGCAAGCTCAGAGCCGCTACTGCCATGGCTCCCGGCTACAATGCTTGAAGGCGAAAGATGGGAGATATCTTTCGAGCTCCCCGTGGGGGGACTCTACAGGATAGAGACCTCCCTGAAACCAGATAGTTCTGGTATAGAATACGCTTTCAGGGGTGATGCCATACATCATCTCGGTGTGGGTGAGGTTTTTGTCATTACCGGTCAAAGCAACTCAGCAGGTTATGGCAAAGATCCGATATACGATCCTCCGGAGATCGGAGTTCATGTGCTGAGAAACAAAGGCAAATGGGATCTGGCCTCGCACCCTCTTAACGACTCGACAGGAACGATTCACCCTGTAAACATGGAGACAATAAACCCTGGGCATTCACCTTATCTGAGCTTTGCCAGATATCTTAAGAGAGAATTGAATAGACCAATTGGTCTTATCCAGGCATCTCTCGGAGGCTCCTGTCTCAGTCAATGGAATCCGGCCGAAAGTGGAGAGCTCTATACTAATCTACTTGAGATTACTACGGGATGTGGAGGAGATCTCGCAGGTGTCCTGTGGTATCAGGGATGCTCCGATACTTCTGATGATCTCAGCATCACGTATGGCAAGAGATTTGCGAACTTCGTCAACAGCTTGAGAGAAGATCTCAATGATCCTTGCTTAGCTTTCTTTACGGTACAGCTCAACCGTTTTGTAGCAGATCAGGAACCTTGGGGAATGAGCGATGACAATTGGTCCAGGGTGCGAGAGGCCCAAAGAAAGGCGGGGAGAGAGCTCAAAGGAGTCTTCGTAATTCCAGCAATTGACATACCTCTTTCAGACAATATCCACAACAGTTCTTACGGGAATGTAATGCTCGGAGAAAGACTTGCAAAAAGCGCCCTTAAACATCTCTTCGGAAGAGACATTCAGGCCGATGCACCGGACATCAATGAAGCTGTTCTAACAGGTGACAAAGAAGTACGTCTTTCCTTTGAAAACGTTTCTTCCAGGCTTTATGCCTTTGATCTCAAGGCAGATGATTTACCCATCTCCATTTATGATGAAGAGGGAAAGATTGAAATAGTGAGATATTCAATTAGGGACAGCATGATAGATCTGGAGCTCTCTAGAGAACTCATAGGGGAGGGTGTTGTCCACAATCAGCATGGTACGAATCCAAAGTCTCTTTCGATTATTGACGCAGTTAGTCATCTTCCGGTTTTGGCATTCTACGGATTCAAGATCTCGAAGGAAGGATTCTAGGACGCGCCTTAAGAACGACTCCTTTAGGGGCATCTTTTCATTCTCTTGAATATGAAACGCCGAGCCAGAAATGAAGAAAGGTTCTCTTCTGGTTATTATATGGTATTCGTGCAGTTGAACGACAAGACGTCAGAGTGCGGAGGACTCCTCGGGGAGCCTGGAATTAGTGACCGCGCACGCAAGGCGTTTGTCAGCGAAAGCTCTCGGAACAACAAACAGAGTCAAGAATGAAGAAATCTCTCGACGTTTCCAAAGCAAGTCATTGAGAGGATTCATTCATGACTTATACCGACATTCACTGGCGAGGCGCTCTTTCGACAGGTTTCTACTCAGTGGCTCAATTCAATGCTATTCTCGGTGAATTTAGCCGGCAACCGCTTGCACTCTTGCTCCATAATCTGAGGAGGTAATTCTCTAGTCATGAAGTTCATTTTGCCGTCAAATTGTCATGATGTATGAATTCACAAAGTAGTGGTTATCAGCTCCTATTAGATTCCGTAAAACGGACTTCGTTGGTTACCTGTGGTCTTGTCTGGAATTCTACTGAGTTCCTGCTGAATTCTCCGCGAAGAAGCCTGTCATTAGGATGAAAACATGAAGATCAACCAAGAAACCAGAACGCCTCAATTTCAGATGCAAAGGCTTCTGGTCCTGACATAAAGTCAGGCGTAAGTCTTCACTTGTTTCCCTAAGCATGAACTGTTGATCAAGAGCTGTATTTCTCTGACTGCCAGCAAACTGTTCACTCAAATGAAGAGAACCTCTAGTCTTGCTTGTCAGGTATATTGCTGTCGTCTGCTTTCAATGAACTGTCTCCTGACTTCTCACTCTCTTTCCTCAGCCGCTTTGCCTTCGCTTTTGCTTTCTTTGCGCTCTTTTCTTTCATCTTTTCGTACATGTCTCTTATCCAGACATCGACAGGCGCCTTCCACTTCTCCGCTTTGTTGGGTATATTCTTTATCATCGTCTTTGGACTTATTCCCAGTTCCTTCGCCATGCGTATCGTTTCATCACCGACTCTGCATCTCTTCTTGACTTCCTTCCATTCTTCCTCTCTTTTCTTGTTAGCCATAATAACCTCCCGAAAACCTTCTTGATATTCTGAACATGAACCGGCGATATCTCGGGGCCGAAAACATAAGCTCATCTTACAGTGCAAGATAAAGAGCACGCCGGTTCTCAATAAAGAGACTTCTAACCCGGAGTTGTGAAGAAGTACTTCTTGTTTACAAATGAAAGTCTAGCATACCCCATCTTCAGAAGGAGAAATCACTGAAGAATTTGTGCCATAAACTTTACAAACAAGTCATCGTATTTCGATTATTAGACTCAGTTCCGCTCCTATAACTGAACTCATGGATTGAGTGAGCATAATTATACTAGTGGCTCAAATAGTATGATTTGCTAGAGAAGAAAGCCTCTCAAGACCATTGAAGAGTCTAGAGCGGGATCCTCCATCGAGAAGCTTCGATCGGTTTCAGAGTCAACGAAATGCAAGAAAGCGAGTCTGTCACTGAAGAGGAGACTAATAAACGTGAGAGGGATTCCGCTTGACCTTGATGTGATCTCCAGGGAGCCCGACATATTTGGACTGTTGTCATCATGCCCGAAATAAATAGCAAGACGGAGCCGTTCTGAGACCAAAATGCGAAGCAGTCTCCGTTGTGGTTCTGAGGGGGCAGTGCTCTCTGCATGCCCGATTGCTCACGAATACTCTGCCCGTATTGCGGCAATATCAATCTTCCTGCCGTCTTAGTATCCCCTGGATGAACTCAGCCTTGCCATTTGTATAGGTTTCTGTGTTGTCTCTGAACTTTTCGGCAAGCTCTTTCTTGAGAGCTGCATACTGTTCCGCAGCCTTGCTGTTTTCGCGCAAGTAGTCCCTGAAGAAGATGTGCTCTTTCCAAAACTTGCTCTCAAAAACGACCATGTGTACGTGATAATCAATCTCGCTGCCGGATCTCTCAAAGTATCTTCTCTCCGGCATTGAATCCTCGTGCTCGGATCTGTAAAGATAGCCCGTTCCTTCAATGAGCGGTACGCAGGAGTCGGCCTGTTCAAGTGAAGATACGCCAATCATTATGTCGATAACCGGTTTTGCCCTAAGCCCCGGAACGGCCGTACTCCCTATATGTTCTATCGTCTTCTGTAGCTCATTTAGTGAGGCAGAAATCCGCCCGGCTTCCTCCTTGAAAAGTCTAGGCCAAGCAGCACTGTACTCATCTACTATTACTTGCTTTGCTCTCATTCAAATCACCGTTTTAGATTAAGTTGCTAAAAGTACCTTACAAAGCATTATGAGTGACGATTTTGGGAAAGATCGATTCGAGAATGCAAACCTTCTCAGGAACTTCTGAGATTCCCCATGGGACGTTCTTCCAGGAGCCTTTCCGAAGCCTCCCATGTCGCCACAGACTTATCGGCGAAAGCCTTCCCGTCAGGAGAGGGACAAGATCCGAAATCTCTACCTCGAAATCCTCTGCGGCTTCCGTTGTCTTCGCTACACCGTCTCCGATTTCGATCTTCACATTGTTCTCGGGAAGCAGCCCGTCATGTATCTTCAGAACAACGCTTCCGGAGACAGAAGTATCCATGAGTCTTGAGATAACCTGAAGCGGGTCGAGAATTCTAACCATCCGCGATGAGGCATCTATCATCTTGAGCTCTTTTCCAGCCTGCCATCTCGAATGGAAGAAGAGTTCTATTGGAAAATCTGGTGGCATTGTCCTCATTTCGAAAGTTGCAATCTGGTCCCTATGATTCAGCAAGAATCTCTTCAGTGAATAAAGGCCGGCAAGATCGGTGAAGTTGAATTTCTCGATCACCATCTTCCTTTCTTTCTTTCTTGGAATAAATCATCATTCCATGGGGTGTGCCCTTACCATCTGTGGCAACGGCTCCGAAGAGATCTTTCTTGTGGAATATCTCCTGGCTGCAAGCGTTAATTTCCAGCGCCTCGGTGTAACGAGAGGTTTCCCACATGACTTTCCGGGCCTCTTCAATTAACGTTTTCATCTCTTCATTGTTTAGAAGCTTGCCGGAAAGTAGCTTGAGACTGTCGTCTTTTATCTCATCTGAAAGAAGAGAATGATCGAAAGTCAACTCAAGGCTCTCGAAGCCAAGCCCGAAACCCAGCCTTACGTAAAAGTCATGTTTGAAGGGATCAAGCATTATGAAAGTGGCTCCATTTTCTACAGCCTCCTTTATGTCCTTCAGGAGGATCGCCTTTGTTATACCTTTGTTACGGTATTCGGGCAGCGTAGCCACCGCCTCGACGTACCTGCATTCAAAAGGTTTGGTGCGGATCTTCGCTAGATACTTGTAGCTTATGTATGCGGCCACTAGCTTTTCCTCATCGAATGCACCCCATACATATTCCCATAGCGAGGGATCAGAAAAGAAGAATTCGCTCTCTTCCGGTTCGAAGTATTCGAACGACATAAGGAAGATCTCTACGATTTTGTCTTTATAAGAGCTGTCGATTCTTCGTATCTCCATCAAGCACCTCTTTTCCCAACAATGATACCAGATCATCATTCTATGCTCTCATTGGTATTTGCCATACTGTTAGCTTCCCCGCTTGAGAATCAGAACCGAGAGGTTATCTTATCTTTGTAAACCATTTGATTGGAATACATTTGATTTATCTAGAGAATGAGGAACCTCTTACAGAATCCTTGAGTATACTGATTAAATCCCGATAGCATCTTCGCTTACTGAGCTTTCCGAACTAGAGGACGAGATTTTCAGTTCATACTAGTGCGAGGGTATTAAAAAGATACACAGTTTGTAGGTTATTAGGCTATAATAAATATATGAGTGAATTGTTAAGGAAGCTGTTAGTGTTTTGACCAACAAAACATTCATGCAAAGACAATACAGCTCGACAATTGCCTGATGGCAATGTTGGAGGGGATCGTATGGGTGTAGTTAAGATTATTGGAATTGTGCTTGTTGTAGCCGGCGTCTTGGGTTTGGTGTATGGAGCGTTCACATACACTAAAGATAGTCACACTGTCGATCTTGGCATAGCAGAGATTGAGGTGAAGGAGAAAGAAACTGTACAGATTCCGATTTGGGCAGGTGTTATCTCAATAGCAGTTGGCTGTGTACTTCTGTTCTTGCCGCTTAAGAAAGGCTAGTCATCTTTATCTGACGGCTGACGAAAACCCTCGAAATCGGTCTCCATATCCTACCACCACTCTATCAAATACTTATAGTCATCTCTTAAGCTGATTTTCTTGTGGTGCATTACGGATGTGCGCAGAGATCCAAGGACCGGGCAGATGTGTCGAAAGTGAAATCTAGAGGATTTCAAGCGTGTCTTGCCAGTTCAAGACTTCGGACTTTCGTCCAACAATATCCGAAGACGGTTCTAGACAAATCGTCTTTGCTTTAGACCACAATGTCTCGAAAGAGTTATCCTAAGTCTTTAAGAACCGGCAGTCAAGTAGTAGCAACATCCTAATTAGACTTTCAATCTCTAGTTCTTGCCACTGCCACTAACCAACGTACAGCGATGTTAGGTAATCAAAAAAAGGACTTCTGTGGCTAGGATCTTTGAAAATAAGATCCTGGCCAACTCTTTGAAAGACCCTTTTAGGCTGTATAGACGGCGAACGGTTTTTCCTTATCTAAGGTTCCTCAAAAGTAGTATTGAAGAGAAGGATCGGATGAGAAGAACTCGCTCCCTTCGGGTTCGAGGTATTAGTAATGAAATCAGGAATAACTCGACTATCCTATCTTTGTAGGATATGTCGATTCTCCCTAGTCTGTCAAAAACCTACAGCGAGATCCCACAAAAATGATGGCAGATTTCACTAGTCTCCCCGTTTAGCAAGTGGAAGCGAGGGTCACTTCTTTGCCGAAAATGCAAGTCTCTTTCGCTAGATGTGGGACGTAAAAATGATCGAATAGGGCATTTCCGGGCGACGATCAAGGTGGTGCAAGAAACACGTGATTTGCTTTTAGAAGAGGAGAATCCTTCTGTAAGGTATTTGACGTTGACTTCTCTTCTGGGTCATGCAGAAGATTCGAGCGAATCAGAAGAACGAGAGATGAAAAATGAAGCGTGGGGTGGTGCCTGCTTTGCTCGACCTCCAGAACGATGACGGCTCGTGGGGAACACCCGAGAGATTCTACACGGATAAGTATCGCGGAACCGTCTGGAATCTGATCATTCTGGCAGAGATGAGGGCAGATCCAGGCAATCCTGGGGTAAAGAAAGCCTGTGAATTCATATTGAGCAATTCGCAAGAGACAGAGCTAGTAGGCTTTTCGTATTCTCGAAGCGCCAAGAGACTGTCAGGTCTCCCGGGAGGTGTAATCCCCTGCCTTACGGGCAACATGGTTTTTTCGCTCATAAGGCTCGGCTACCTTGAGGATGAGAGATTTCAGAAGGCAATCGGCTGGATATAGGCCTTTCAGCGGACGGATGACGGAGTAGATAAACCACCCGTAGGAGAGGTCTACATGAGATACGAATCCTGTTGGGGACGCCACTCATGCCACATGGGCGTAGCTCAGGCCTTGAAGGCTCTAGCTGCGATTTCGGAGGAGAAACGGAACAGGAAGATAGACGAGAAGATAGCTGAGCTGGCAGAGTACTTCCTGAAACACCGTTTCTACATGAAGAGTCATGATCCGGAGAAAGTCGCAAAGCCGGGCTGGTTAAGACTTGGTTTTCCCCTGATGTACCAGACAGATGTTCTGGAATTGCTTGAGATATTCGCCGAGCTCAGAATCAAAGATCCCAGGCTTCAGGATGCAATCGAAATCGTTTCACTCAAGAGAAACAAAGAAGGACTCTGGAAGATGCAAAACTCCTTGAACGACAGGATGCTTGTTCCCATCGAGGAAAAGGGAAAGCCTTCGAAATGGCTTACACTAAAGGCACTTAAGATCCTCAAGTTTTATGCCGAGCTATAGAGGTTTTGTGCCTTTGGCGCGGTGCTCAGAGCAATCGTAATAACTCTGCTTACAGTGGAGGGTTTTTCAATTTGCCTCTCTTGAACCGAGATCTGCACAAAGCGCGTCAGTCGTAAAAATCAATCGAATGGAACGATTATACAAGTGATTCATACAGATCGAAGTTCTCCCTCAAAACATTTCGAGATTTTCTGAAAGAAGTTGACGCTAGAACCCTATGAAAGCCTTACATAATAACAGTTACAAGCCCTTCAGGCATCTCTTTTAAGTGTAGAGACACATAGTCACACACTTATCTGAAGTGATCTCTGTGACTCCCCAGAGCAAAAGAGTAGGAGAATTCACCTGTTTGCGAAGTGTCGAACTCTGGAATTCTCTTCACCAAATAACAGATGCTAGAACGCCTCTTCCTCAGTCTGTGGCAAAGTATTCCACCTTCACCGGGAGACGCTTCTCGGCAGACTCGAGGATCGAAAGAACGACAAGCGAGGTGTTGATGGCGTCATCGAGATTTATAAGGAACTCATCCCCAGTCGCCAGACAGTCTATGAAATGGCGGATACTCTCATATGCAAATCCCTTTGCCTTGCCGTGAACGAAATGATTTACAAGTACATCGGGATGTTTGCACTCTTTCTGAGTGAAGCTCTCGATCATCTGGTTGTTGCTGAGGTCAAGATTAACCATGCCCTTGCTGCCCGTGAAGTTGAACTTAATGTCGTTTACGCACGGATTCGTGTTGGGCGTTATCCAGCTGTTCTCCATAGTTGCTATCCCGCCGTTCTTGAAGGTTAGGATAGTCTGATAAATGTCGGTTGTATCATGCCCCAAATTTTTCAGAACACCGGAAGAACTGACAGAGTAAACCGCATCTACCTCATCGCCGAAGAACCATCTCAAAGTGTCTACCGAATGACTACCCAGAAACCATAGAATAGACGATTTGCTTGACCAAGGCAGCATATCTGTCGCAACCCAGAGAACGTCATTCAATCTGAAATAGGCGCTTACCGGGGTTCCGAGTTCCCCATCATCAAGCATCTGTTTGGCGACTGCAAAGGGAGGACTCCATCTATTGTGAAGATCGGTCATTACCCGTATGTTGTTTGCCTTTACCGCCTCTGATATCCTGATCAGGTCCTCTCTGGTTGTTGCAATCGGCTTCTCTACGAGGATATCCTTTCCGGCATTTGCGCAATCGACAACTATCTCACCATGAGCGAAGTCCGGTGTGACTACAGATACGGCATCAAAGCCAAGCCTATCTAGCATAAGGCGATGATCTTCAAATACATTTGGAATTTCAAACTCTTCGGCAAATCTCTTTGCTCTTTCTATGTCATGATCACAGATGCCAACTAGCTCAACTTCTGGATGCTCTTTATACAGGAATGCGTGCGTTCTTCCCCATACACCTGCGCCTACAATAGCTACTCTTTTCTTCACTAAGAGCCCCCCTTTTTTCTCGTTGAGAAGAGATTTGCTTCAGTTAATCTTGACTTCTATTTCACATTCAAATGTCCTATCCCATGGAAGACTGAACTTCTCAATCGAGATCCGATTCTTTGAAGAGGAGAAATCATAGATGTCCAGTTTCCTCCCACGAATGAATCTCTCAAGGAACTCTTCTGCTTTCGGTACGAAAACATCGTCTCTGAAGCTTTCAAAGAGTCCTTTGGACTTGCTAACCTTGTATACGTCGCCACCGGATTCATCGATCGTTCTCTCCAGAGTTTTTCTGAGAACCCCCTGGTAAAGATGGTCGTCAAGAAGCCGCGAGATATAAAACTCGGCGAGAGCCTTTTTCTCCACTTCACAGGAACCGGAAGTCAAAGCCAGAGAAAGAAGCGTCCCCAGGCTGTTTGAAGCCGTATTCCAGGCAGAGTATCCCCAGACGTTTTTCAGCCCCAGCCCCAGATAAGCTTCAACAAAGGAAGGGTTGGACCCGTTTGGATAGAAAACGTCCAGTATGAAGACCCTCTGCTTCCGTTTGCTCAGGTTTTTCAGAGCCTCAATCGAATCGGTTGTAGATGTCCCGGCGATCAGAATGCCGGTTGTAGAATCTGAAGACTGCCTCATCCCTAGAAGCTTCATATGGGATTCTACGTTCTTGCCAAATTCCCGGTCCTCGAAATCCATTACCTTGTCCCTTGTTTCGGGAGAGTCAAAGATGACATCGACAGGATATTCCTGGTCTCGTCTGTAACAAATCATCTCCTGGAGTACTTCATCGGCGCCGTTATGAATGAAGACTCTATCTTCGATTTCAAAGTCTCTTGCGACTCCTTCAAGTATGTCTAGTTCTCTCTCCTGAGGGCCATGCTGGAAGGTATCTTCCTGGGCAAGCACAAGAAGATCTGCACAGCCGTCTTTGACGAGCCTGAGGCATTCCTTGTTCACCCGGTGGTTTCTCAAACGGAGTTCACGATATCTGCTGATAAATCCTCTGGGTAGTTCATCTTCTACGGTCTCAGCCTCTTCCACCTTTCCATGGCCCGAGAGCCACAGATACTTGTTAAGCATAGTCCACAGTTCTTTCGAGCCAGCCGATGAAACTGAGACCGACGCTCTCCTGACAATAGAAGAAAGGAAAATCTCGGCATCCGGGAATCTTCTCCTCAGCTCTCTCACCGACCTCAGCCTTTCGAGAGCTGTCTCAGCGCTTATTCCCTCCTCCCTTGAGGCTATGAGACCGCCGAAAGATAGCATATCGACAGAGATTATGAATCTGTCTGCCTCCCTTGAAAGCATCCATCCGATCAATTCCTCGCATTCTCCCGGCTTCATGTATCTTCCCAGCAGACTCTTTTTCGGGAGCTCGATCTCGATACCATTAAGATCTGCAATCATGGAAACCAGCTGGTAGTTTGGGGGTCTTTCATCCATTGGAACAACTACTGTCTTCAAAGAATTCCTCCCATCTCGACGATCTCTCTCTGTATCAGGTCAATGTTCACATCTCTGACAAGCTTTCGATGTTTCACGGCAAGTGCCGCAGAAATCCCTGCCGCCATGCCGGTTGCAGTTGCCAGCGGGCTGGTCCTTACTGCAGAAAAGGCCGTATGATCGGCACTGATAGCTCTTCCGGCAAGAACAACATTAGCTAAGCCCTTTGGTATGAGAGAACTCATGGGAATATGGTACTCGCCCGGGTAAGGAATTGAGATCGTCTTCAGTTGTGCCGAACCGGGCAGATGAATATCAATCGGATACGACCCTACTGCAATGGCGTCATCAAATGTTTTTCTATCAATCAAGTCACTAGTTCTCAAAACGTAATCTCCCACTATGTGGGTGGTCTCTCTCACCCCTATGTGACAGCCAGTCTGAATTAGAAAGGAGTCTTCAAATCCGGGAATCTCTTTCTTGAGGAAGTCCATGAATCGCCAGACATCGGTGCTCCCGTTGGTCTGGGCTTCAGTTAGTTCTTTGCTTTTGTTGGCGTAACCGGCGTATCTGGTTGTGTTCATGAATATCTGCCCGGGATGGTAGGGGACTTCGAAAAACAAGAGCCTGTCCCTTTTGAAGTAGATTCCGTAGTCGTCAAGCCTTTTCATGAAGCTGAAGAACCCGGCAATTCCCAGATAGCTCAGGTCGGTATGCTCACTTATGACGAAATCATCTCTGTTCCTTGTAACATAAGACACTATCTCTTCTCTATCAACGCCCCCGATTCTCATCACCAAAGTCATCGGCTGGCAGCTGGAAGGGCTTCCGTCTCCGATGTTGTAATAGGCTCCGGCGCGTATGGAAAAGTTTCCCTCGCCCGTTGAATCGATGAAAACCTTTGCATTCACTCTGTTCTGCTCGCCTGTGCTGACAGTTGTTATAGAGGTGATTGAGTCTCCCTCTCTCGAAACATGCAGGACAAGTGAGTTGAACAGAAAGTCCACGCCTTCCTCTTTGAGCATCTCAATCAGCAATGATTTCATCTTTTCGGGATCGAAAGGGGTGATTGACTTTACAAATCCAATGGGATCATCTATGTGTCCGTAACTCCCACGCATTGAAACGAGCCTGTCAATAATCTCCTGTCCGATCCCGCCTATCACCTGTCTCTCAGATGAGTGAAATGTCATCATCGGGTTTACGAGGGCAGTAGTAAGAACTCCGCCGAATGACATATCCTTCTCCAGAAGAAGCACTCTTGCTCCTGTCCTGGAGGCAGCAATAGCCGCCGATACGCCAGCCACGCCGCCGCCAACAACTACAACATCATAAACTAAATCCATTTCTTCACTTCCCAGTCTATTTGATTCCAGAACTCAAAGCGGTATCTGTGAAGTACCTTTGAAACACGAGAAATATAAAAATAACGGGCAAAATAGAAACTGTCGTTGCCGCCATAAGTGGTCCCCAGTCGGCTGTGTACCTATTCTTGAACACTTCCAATCCTAGCTGCAGAGTCCTCATAGACCTGTCGCTTGTTACTACGAGGGGCCAGAGGAAATCATCCCAGGCCTGGGTGAATGTGAAGATCGCAAGGGCCGACATCGCAGGCTTTCCAAGCGGAAGAAAGATCTTCCTGAAGATCTTCAGTTCTGAGGCCCCATCGATCCTTGCCGCTTCCGAAAGTTCTTTTGGAAACTGCATATAGAACTGCCTCATTATGAAAACTCCGAAGACAGTCATTATGTGAGGGATTACAAGACCGGCATATGTATTGAGAAGTCCGGTGCCTCCCCTTCCCAGAATATCGTTTCCGCCCACGAGCGGAAATGACTTCACCATAAGGAAAGTCGGAACCAAAGTCACCTGAACGGGTATCATCATAGTACTCAGTAGAAGGATGAACAAAACATTCTTCATAGGGAAATCAAGTCTGGCAAAAGCATAGCCTGCGAGCGAGCAAAACACGAGGTTGAACGCCATCGAAAGAAGTGAGACGATTACGCTGTTCATGAAATAGTTGCTGAAGCCTCTTGTGGTGAGCGCCGACTGATAATGTTCCAGAGTAATTGTCTTCGGTAGGAATGTAGGCGGCCAGGTAAATAGCTCTGCGTTTGGCTTTAGAGAGGAGATTGCCATCCAGAAGAAGGGCGACCCGAAAATGACTGCCGCGATCGAAAGAAGTAATATGGTCCTCACCTTGTTCTTCCTCATTCGAAGGCCTCCTTCTGTCTACGTGATCGGAAACTTACGACGGACAGGGTCATGATTATTATCCCAAGAACGAACGACATTGCACTTGCATAGCCCATGTCCATGTAGTCGAAGGCAGCTCTGTAAATAAGAAGCCCGACCGTCGTTGTAGATTGCAGCGGACCCCCTCCCGTCATGACATACATCTCCGTGAAGGACTGAAGAGTGCTGATCATACCGACGATCAATACATAGATATGAACCGGTCTAAGTAGAGGGAGGGTGATCCTGAAAAACCTCCGAATAGACGAGGCACCATCTATCGCTGCCGCTTCATACAGATTTTTAGATATCCCTTGAAGACCGGCCAGATAGATGAGCATGTTCCATCCTGCTCCCCTCCATATCCTCATAGCTACAATGGAGTGAAGAGCTGTGTTTGGATTCCTGAGAAAGTTCACAGGGGGTATATTGAAAAGCGAAAGGAGGAAATTCAATATACCGATTTGAGGATCATAGAGCCAGATCCAGATCATACTTGCCGCAACCATAGGAGTAATGACTGGAAGATAGTAGATCGCCCTGAAAATCCCGATTCCTTTTAACCCGCTGTTGACAAGCAAGGCAAGCAGCAGAGAGATCAGCATATTGAGAGGCAGGACTTCAATTGAGAACTGAAAAGTCACCAGAACCGCTCTCCAGAACTCTGAGTCACCGAATATTCGGGCGTAATTCGCCAGGCCAATGAACCTGGCCTCTCCGAAACCCGAGAATTTAGTTAGACTCAGAAAGAGAGAGACAAATATCGGGACTATTTTGAAGATTATGTTGTAAACAAGCACCGGCGCAATGAATATCAAAGCCGTTACTGTTATTCGCCTCTTGAGACTGCCCGCACCGCTCACGCTTCACCTCTTAGAAATAGATGAGCCGGCCCGTCCTTAGGAAGAGCCGGCTTCGGTAATTACTTCAGTTTTCTGATTTCTTCGGCCGCTCCGTCTAGCGCGTTCTTTGGAGTCATTACGCCCATAATTGCACGTTCGAGATACTTGGAGATAATATCTCTTGCCTGAACCCAGAACGGAACATTTGGATTTCCATAGGCATACTTCGAGCCTTCCACGAACTTCATCAGATTTGGATCATTCGCAATGTACTCGGCCACGACGCCGGACTGTCTTGGCGGCAGACTTCCAAGAGCCGTGTTTATAGCAATAAGCGCATCCTTCGACGTCATGAAGGAAAGGGCCTTTGTTGTTGCTTCCAGGTCCTTTGTGCTGCTGGAAACCATGAAACCCGCGAATGAGTAGAAAGCGGCTCTCCCATATCTTGCGGGTGGGAAGGCTAGACGAATCTTGGAGTAAACATCCGGGCTGTATTCCTTGATGGCCGCGAGAGATTCGTTGTTCATGAAACACATTGCCGCTGTGCCAGCCGCAATCGGCTCAAGGTTTCCGATCGGGGTAAGACCGTATTCAGAAGCTACCTTGGCCTCTCGTATCAGGCCTACGTAATACTCTAGAGCCTCCACTCCCGACTGGGAATTGAAAGTCGGATTGAAGTCGTTGTCGAAGAGAGCGCCGTTGTTCGCAATCAGGAAGCCTGTCCATACTTGTTGAAGATCAATCGCCGATACAGGAATGTCCAGGCCGGCCCTCACTAGTCTACCCGATTCATAGACTGTCAGCGCCTCGGCATAGGCCCTCAGCTGTTCCCAGGTTACCGGCGGTTCATCGGGGTCGAGACCGCTCTCAATGAAGAAGTCTTCCCTGTAGGCGAGAAGTCTGCCCGAACCGAACACAGGAACCATGAAGTTCTTGCCCCTGTAAAGACCAACACCCAGAGTACCTCCAAAGTCTTCAGGGTCCTCTAGCTTGTCGATGAGACTGTCGATGTCCATTATCACGCCCGTTTCAGCAAATCCCGCGATCGCAGCCTGGCCGTGCATGAATATATCTGGTCCTATTCCGCCGGCAAAGGCAGTTGTAAGTTTTGTGGAAAGCTCTCCCCAAGGTATATACTCAACCGCGAGCTCAATGTCGGGATTAGCTTTCTCGAAGGCAGGAACCAGGTGATCATCTACGGCCTCCATCAAAGCTTCTGTAGTACCCGCAAACCAAACCGTAACCTTCGTCTTGCCAATTGCCGTGAAGCCTAGAGCGAGACAGATGATAAGAATCAAAATCCATTTCTTCATTACCACACCTCCCTGTTAGTCTCTGGTAATTTTGCTGAACTCCCTGACAATCCGTGAAAAACTCCCGATTTCAATTCCCGTTACGATAGGGCCGATAATCAGCCCCTTGAAGCCGAGATCTAGAATTCTATCTGCTTCGTCCACGGTAATCCTCTTCTGGGTTGGAATAAAGGAAGGCAGTCCTGAAAGCTCAAGCACTTCCAAATAATCGAGAAGGTCTTCCAGCGAAAGATCCTTCCCGTAGTCCTTGGGATCGATGATCGAGATCTCTACCGCATCTGCCCCAACTTTCCTTAAGTATGAAGCCATCGACTTGGAATATGTATGATTAAGAGCCAGCATCTTGCAGAGATCGTTCTTCATAACATATAGAGGGGCGTAGTCGACGTAGACGTCAAAGAAAGACAGGCCGAATTTGCTCATTTCCCCTAGTTCCTCTTCTGACGCCATTGTTTCCGCTCCGGGAACGATTCCCATACAGCAGCCAAGAGCAGAATGGATGTTCTTTGCGGTCTCTCTGACGTCGGTCCATGTGACATGAACCTTTCCAGTCACCCTGTGCTTCACATTTATGTGAAGCTTAACTGCGTCCGCACCGTTCTCAACTGCAGCCCTTGCGTATTCCAGACTGTTCTCGGGAAGACTGACTACCAAGAGTCTGCCTTTAGAATCCATTAGCTCTCTGAAATGCATTACTTCTCCCCCCTTAGAGTTTCACCTTCCATCAAGAACGGTTCCACAAACACAACTCCCTTTGATTCAGCATTTCCCTCCATCAATTCCTGAAGCATTGTTACTGCGATTCTTCCAAGCAGATAGGGATTCAGTGCGACGGTAGTTATTTTTGGAGAGGTCATTTTGCAGAAATCTAGCCCACCAAATCCAATAACCCCTATCTCTGAAGGGATGGAAACCTTCCTGTCCTGTAGAGCCTCAATCACACCTTTTGCAAGCCAATCGGTCGTGCAGAAGATCACTTCTCTGTTTCCAGGTGTTCTGAGGTGTCTCTCGATGGCCATTCTTCCATCTCTCTCTTCGAAGGAGTTACATTCGATAATCTTTACCCGCTCAGTTGGGAACCTGTTTTCACTAAGACACTTGAAGAAACCTTCCAGTCTATCAGCAAATGTCGAGACGTTTCTCGGCCCTGTAATGACGGTAACTGTAGAGTAGTTATACTTGATAATTTCATTGGCGGCGAGATAACCGCCTCTGACATTGTCATTGTTTACAGACGCTAGGTTTTCCAGGCCCGAGTATTTGCCGATCAAGACGACCGGAATCTTCATTGCCGACAGGAAAGTCTTCAGATCGTCAGGCATTGGGATGCCTCCCACGATCAACCCTTCGACAAGATCGAGAGGGATCAGAGATTCATCGAAGCTCTTCTTGCTTCTGATCGACTGAACCAGGCAGTGAATATCCGATGACCCGGCCCCTCTCAGTATCCCCCGCTGAACTCCTGAGAAGAATTCATCGCTTTCGATTGATTTATGAGGGTTGGAAACGAAGAACATCACAACCTTACTGCCGCGGCCACTGGATATCTCGCCCGGGTATCCAAGCTTCTTCGCGACTCTCAAGACCTTCTTTTTGGTGGCTTCGCTTATGCGGCTGTCATTATTGAGTACTCTGGACACGGTTGAAATCGCCACGCCAGTGATTTCCGATATCTCTCTCAGAGTTGGCAGAAAAAGACCTCCTAACTCGTCAATTCAATGCAAATCGTGCAAAGCTGAATTCTTCATATGATTCTAGCAATTAAGAGTCGACGAAACTAATGCCATGAGGATTGATCAACAAACTCTGCAAACGTATATCCACAATCACCAGCGATTAGAGCCATTATTCTCATCAATTTGAAAGATAGGCTAGTCCGAACGAATGCAAACTATGCAAAAGAGTAAGCGATCCGTTCTGCTAAATGACCCGTCATAGGTAACTTGGCTACTTGTCCCGAATTCCAGTTCTTTCGACTTTCTTCCCAACAGAGATCTCTAGAAGCAAAGTTGCTTCAGTAGACTCGCGAAAGTGATTTCTTGAGAAGGATCTCCATCTAAAACAGTTCTCCCGCTAAGTTATTCGGTTCTCATCATCACTTTCTGTCCTAGATCCGACTGACTGAACAGGCAATGGTCAAACAGAATCGATTCAAGGTTGCGTATCTGTAAATCAGCTGCAATTCTATCGTGATATTGATGATGTAGTTGAGTATTGTCTCCATGAACTCCGTAGAAGTCTGTCCTGTTTGAAAAGTCCGGTTAGAAGAACGTATCCGTTCTAGTAATGCTGCGCTTATTCCAAGTGAAGTATCTGATATCCGGGAAACGTGCTTAGAAAGGCGCTTCGCAGGTGAAAGCGTGCTTGCTTGATGGTAGCTCAGAGAAGGGAGGGGGGAAGATAGAGGCAGAGGAAGTGAGCAAGAGTGGAATCTGAAATGGTAGGAATGGAGAGGCAATCGTCCAGTATGAGAGAGGAAAGGCCGTTGGCAGAGGTAAACCTGGAATACGGTCATCTTGACCTGCTGCCTGGCGCTTGAAGGAGGGAGAAAGTGATATTGGGGATCTTTCTGAAGGACAGAGAAGCCAGTTTAGAAGGTGATCGTTTTGAGGTAAAGATCGACAAAATGGAAGCGATTTATGCGGTCGCTGCTCTGGGTTCTGAAAAGCCCAGAGTTTCTTTTGAGGACTATATTACCACTGCAGATATACTTCTCAAGAGGGATGAGGAAAACATGATAATCCTGGAGTTCGAAGGCTTTGTGCCTCCGGGAAGAATAAGAGAGTTGCGGCTGATTTCAGATGAGCTGACAGTATCAGTAACTCTAGAAGAGAAAGAAACCGAAGAGATCGCCGAAGGATTCAGAGACCATCAGCCTCCCGAAGACTTTCTCTCGTACTTGAAAAGAAACATGAAGAAGAGCGAAAACCCTCTCATGATGGCCAACTTGGAGCAGGTCTCCAGTTGAGATTGCAGTTGTTTCTTACAAGTCGAGAGCCTTATTTACGGTTGCTCAGGTGGAGAATGCGATTTTCCAACCCTTCCATGGTTACCAACCAATAATTGCCGGCAGAACAGGTAGAAATTGATCTTAAAACCCCGCACGATCGAGTGGACCGATTGTGTTCGTTACGATGAGCTATTTGAAGAAAGAGGCTAGAGGTGCGAACTGATGGTTTCGAAGGTCGAGGTCTGTCACTCTGCATATCTTCACTTCTATCCTCTTTCGTCTGATCTTTGAAACACATCTTCCAGCTCTTCGTTTTTCTTCCTCAAGGAAGGATTTTAGAGCAATTGAGCCCATTCGTTCAGAAACGCTTTTGGGCAAAAGTAAGGTGGCCAAAGGGGATATGAGTGAACCCCTCTCTCACGGAAACGGCATTTCCTCTTATGTGAGTACGCAGAAGAGAATGGATGAATAGTTGAGTTTCTGAGTTTTTTCAGCGAAAGTTCCTTCTTAACTGAACTCTTGAAAAGGGAGATGGATAGACTCAAATTCCTTATAATTGAAAAAGCAGTTGCTTAATGTGACTAGCCAAAAATCACAAATATGAGGCTTAACGATTTTTGCTATGGACGACCGCTGCAGTTATAGGGGGTAAATTGATTCTAAAGGATAGGGAGAGGCGGTTTTCTTGAGTTCAGAGTGAATTGTGAAATCTAAGAGAATATGGAGAGCCTCTAACGATACTTGATCAAGGAGGGCAACTATCTTGAATACCTATCAGAAGAGTAGAATTGTCTATCTTCGGGATCTTATGGAGATGGGTACAGAATACTCCGGGCCGGATTTTGATCGCGAGAAGCTTCTTTATGAGGCTTCTTCCGACACCTTCGAGGAACTCGCGAAGCTACTGTGCGAAGTGTTCAATCTCGAGTATGAGACGGTTATAGAGAGCGAATTGTTTTTGCTTTATTATTGGAGTGTTTTCGTCTGGGACGAAAGCATTCCCTTCGAAACAAGATTTGCTGCGGCGAAGGAGATCGTCAAAATCGGCGACAAGCTTCGACGCGAGAATCTGAATAGCGCTTCCAACAGAAATTCTGCGGGTTCAGATGATGAAGCGTCAGTCTATGAAGCAATGGGGGTAAATGAATTCAGAGGACCTGAAATGGCCCGATGGTATTATCTCGCGGGTCTCAGCGCGCTTTCGTACTTCCTTCAGCATGCCGGAACAATTGATTCGGATATTGAAGATTCTGAGGAGAAAGAACTTGAGTATCAAGCAGTGAGGCTGGCGAAATACTGTCCAAGGTTCTACTTGCAGTACGTTAATCCTTATTCCGATGTCGTGTTCGGGCTTATTGAGCCTATGGTGGCACACTATGCCCTTGGTCTGAAGAAAAATGTTGAAGTGTCACTGCTGCAGTATATTTTCGAAGATACTCCTGCCGGGTTGATGGCAGGATATGGTGCGTCTGTACTTGCCCTTATCTGCCTTCTGGTAAATAAGGATCAGCAAATAAGGAGGAACGCTGCCACTGTCGCGGAAAATCTGCTTGAGTGGAGTGAAGACCAGGTCAGCCCTCTGTATATCATTGTGAAGAATTCGATTGTTGATGATTCTCTTCCATTGATTCTTGGTGAAATCGTACGCAATACAGATTTCTCTCATTCAGGAAGACCGATCATGAAATTTATTAGAATGCTTCTGAAAAACAAGGAAAAGAAAGAAGCGACAGATATAGTGTGTGGAGTGTGCTCTGTTCTCCTCGATGAGGAATCCCTCGAAAAGTCGGAACCACTCGAGGAGCTGGTTTCATTTGTCACAGAGCTTAAAACCGATTCAAATACTAGATTGGCAGCAGCTCTTGTTGCAGAGAAGGCAGGCTATTCATCTAAAGCAAAGCTTCTTTATGAAATGCTTTCGAAGGCTGACCATAAGCGTTTTGATCGGTTCGTTTCTGATTTGAAAGTTCCACCGGTACTTTCGAAAGATCTCTCGTTGAGCACGGAAATGGCCCGTCTTCTTGAACGAGCCTATCATTCAACAAAGTATCTCCACAAGATCATTTTTGAGGAGAGAAAGACTCTCCTTCCTGGCCTAACCGTTTTACGTTCTGGGGATTCCCCCACAATCGAGTACAACCTCCCACCAGGAAATTACAGATTGATGAGGCTTGCCTCGATACCGGATAGTTCTGAAAGAGTTGTTCGGATGGAAAACGCACTTGCGAGAGACCCATACGAGTTTCGGCTCTACTCAATGCTGGCTAATGGGTACACTGAGATAGGCTTAGACAATAAATGTCAATACATTCTGGAAGCCGGTTATTCGAAATTGGAAACTCTATTAGGGGAAATCGAATCGGAGTCTTACTCACTCGAGTATGATCGTGCGAACAACAAGCCTCTGCTGGATCTAATCGTTGACTATGCGGATTTTCTTCGAATAAGGGTCGGTGATCAGACTCGGGCAATAGAAACCTATGAAATGCTTCTCGATATAGACCGGGAAGATGGTGTGCATGCAAAGCACGGGCTTCTCAACAGCTTATTCAGGCAGAAAAACTTCATGAAAGCCGAGAAGTTGCTGGAACGCTACCTGGAAGAGGAAGATGTAGATTTTCTTATGGGGCGAGCCTTCATCAGTGCAATAAGAAACAGAAAACAAGATGCCAACATATATCTGCTTCGCGCGTTGAGAACGAATCCTCTGATTGTAGAAATGCTCTTCAGAGATATGGGATCTGTGAAGTTCGAAGAACTGAAGGAGGATGACGAAAGAGAAGCAGCAATGTATGCGCTCGACTATCGTCAGGTCTGGGAATCCAGCCCCAAGGCGTACAACTGGCTCAAGACCCGCAGGATATCCGACTGAACGATACGCTGGCTCGGTTTTCTTGGCCGGTAAGAGCCTTTACTGGCTAGTCTTTGCTTTTACTAGAGGGCACGGTCAAAAATCTCTATCGTTTGCTGCTCGGAATCAGGGAATGCATTTCTGCGTTTGTCTCATCAATGTTAAAAATGGAGTCACCGAGAAAAGAAAGAACTCCGGGACTAGAGAAGGCACCTCGCATAGTGGTCCTCGCCGATCTTCTTCATAGGGGGTATCTCGAGAGAGCAACTTTCTCCGGCGAATGGGCAACGCGGATGGAAACGGCAGCCACTAGGTGGATCGATCAGGGAGGGAATATCTCCTCCCGTTATGAGAGGCTTTCGCTTTAGACCAGTTTCTGGGGCTGGCGCCGCCGATTTAAGCAGCTTTGTGTAAGGGTGGAAAGAGCTGTTAATTATCTCTTCTGCCGGACCGATCTCCATGATCATGCCAGCATACATGACTATTATCCTGTCGCTCATATAACGGGCGCCGGCCAGATCGTGGGTTATGTATATGAAGGATACTCCATGTCGCTCTTTGAGGTTTAGCATCATGTTCATTATGCTCATCCTGTTTGAAACGTCGAGCATTGAAGTGGGCTCGTCGGCCAGAATTAGTTCGGGTTCGATCGAGAAGGCTCTGGCGATATTCACCCTCTGTCTCTGACCTCCTGAAAGCTCATGGGGAAACTTCCGTGTAAACTGTTCGGGTGGCTCAAGGCCTACCTGAATTAGTATGTTATAGACCTTTTCCGCTACTGATCTTTTGTCCTTTGCAATCTTGTGAATTATGAAGGGCCGTTCCATAATCCCGCCAACCGTTCTTGTCGGATTCAAGGCTCCGAAAGGGTCCTGAAATATCATCTGGACCCTCTTGTGGTGTTTCAGCTCTTCTTTTCGCGACATGGTGCCGCTCAACTCTCTTCCTTCAAACGCTACTCTGCCTGAAGTCTGCTTGTAGATCCTGCTTATTACGTTTGCAGTTGTAGTTTTTCCGCTGCCGGACTCTCCAACTATCGCGAGCACTTCTCCTCTTCGCAGAGAAAAAGACACGTCGTCCATTGCATGAACAACCTTTCCACGCATTCTGAAAGAGTTCAGGGGGAAGTGTTTGTTGACTCCTTCAAGAACCAGAATGTTATCGTTCACTGGGCCTCGGCTCCTTTGTGAAGAAAACACGCGACGCTGTGGCGATCGGCGATTTCCTCCAGCGAGGGGCAGGACTCTCTACAAATAGGCATTGCCAGCGGACATCGGGGGTGAAATCTGCAACCGTCAGGCGGTTTCAAAAGGTCTGGAGGCTTTCCTTCGATTCCGCCCATCCGTTTTATCCTGCCTGTGAGTGACGGGAAGGAATTCATCAGCCCTTTTGTGTACGGGTGCAAGGGACTGTTGAATAGAGATTCCGAAGACCCATACTCCACTATCTTACCTGCGTACATGATGGCCAGAGTGTCGCTGATCTCCACAAGCAATGAGAGATCGTGGGTGATGAATATTACCGAGAAACCCAGAG
Source organism: Mesotoga sp. Brook.08.105.5.1 (assembly GCF_002752635.1). Lineage (NCBI taxonomy): Bacteria > Thermotogati > Thermotogota > Thermotogae > Kosmotogales > Kosmotogaceae > Mesotoga > Mesotoga sp. Brook.08.105.5.1. Next base: position 15,645 of record NZ_AYTW01000021.1, on the reverse strand, counting down.
TCTTCCTCAGCTCCTGTATCTTTTCGATTATCGTTCGCTGCACGACAACGTCCAACGCTGTCGTCGGTTCGTCCATAATAATCAACTCGGGGTTCAGGATCAGCGCCATAGCAATCATAACCCTCTGTTTCATCCCTCCCGATAGCTGATGAGGGTAAGAGTCGAACCTATCTCTAGGAATGTCTACCAGCTTCAACACTTCGATAGCCCTGTCGCGAGCGTTTGATTGCGATGCTTCTCTGTGGGCATGTATTGCATCAATGAGCTGCTCACCGACTGAAAGAACCGGGTTGAGTGCATTCATGGCAGACTGGAACGCCATCGAAATATCGACCCATCGTATCTTCTTCATCTGCTCTTCGTTGAGTTTCACCAGATCGATGCCCTTAAAAATCAGACTGCCGCTTTCTATAATGGCGTTATCTTTGAGAAGTCTCATGATCGCATAGGCCAGTGTTGATTTTCCGCATCCCGATTCACCGGCGATGCCCAGGAAGCCACCTCTATCGAGGTCGAATGAGACGTCGTCCACAGCATGGACGAAGCCGCTCTTGATCCTGTAACCGGCCACAAGATCCTTGCACTGAAGTAAAGGAGTCATCTGGCTTCTATCCAACTCAATCATCTCTTTCTTAGTTTGGGATTAGAGATCTCGTCGATGGCAAAATTCATGAGCGCAAACGAAGTCCCGATCAAGGCAATGCAGATACCCGGAGGGAGGAACCACCACCACGCGCCGGACAGAAGGGCTCCACTGTTTTGAGCCCAGTATAGGATCGTTCCCCAGCTCACTATCGAGACATTGCCTAGTCCCAAAAACTCAAGGGTAGCCTCTCCCATGATCGCCGCCATTGTTGATGTAAAAAAGGATGCCATTACCAGTGAGATCATGTTGGGCAGAATCTCCCTGAAAACTATGTAGAGGGGCTTCTCACCAAGGACTCTTGACACCCTGACGAAATCCCTGTTCTTAAGACTAACAACTTGAGAGCGGAGTATCCTTGTAGGCCAGGGCCAGCTTGTGAGTCCAAGTATAAGGACGATTGGAATAACTCCCCTAACTGTTATATACGCGGCAATGACTATCATCAGTGGGAGGCTCGGGATAACAAGGAAGACGTTTGTAAACAGAGAGATGATGTCATCCACAATGCCCCCGAAATACCCGGCCACAAGCGCGAGTGTGAGGGCGAGAGCAGTAGTGAACAGTCCTGTCACAAGCCCTACAGTAAGCGTAATTCTCGTTCCGTAAACCATCTGAGAAAAGAGATCCTGTCCGGCCTTCGTCGTTCCGAGCAAGTGTTCTCTTGAGGGTTTTGCATTTAGCGGGAGTTTTGTTGTTACTCTCTCATATGTGGTCGCGATCGATTGAGTGTAGACTCTTCGTTCTGTGAATTCATCGATCTTCTCCCTTTCGATGGTTGTGGTTCTGTCCATCTCTTCGTCCACTATTCTAAGGACATCTACCTTGTTCGTCTTTGGGTCGTAAGGCGCGATCAAAGGGGCGAAGATAGCAACTCCTGAGAAAAAGACAAGTATCATAAGCCCGAACAGAGCCTTTCGATTCTCTATGAATAGAGCAAGAGTGTCCTTTAGCATCACTTACCACCGTCCCGGACACGGGGATCGAGAATTAGAATCGCGATATCCGCGATGAAATTGGCTACGAGAACGGCAACTGAAATGAAAAGGAATATAGCCTGCATTAGAGGATAATCCTTGCTCTGAACCGCCTGATAGAGCATCAGCCCGACTCCCGGATAGGCAAAGACCATTTCGGTCAGCAAGCCGCCTCCGACGACAAATCCCAGAGACATTGCGAAACCAGTTATAGATGGCAGGATGGCGTTTTTTGCGGCGTATAGAGTCTTGATCCTACGCAGCGGGAGCCCCTTGGCTTCGGCAACGGTGATGTAGTCTTCGGCCAGCACATTGATCATGTTGTTCCTCATAGTTAGTATCCATGCCCCCATAGAAGATATAACGATTGTCAGGGCAGGAAGTATCGCATGTTTCAGAACAGAGAGGAAGAATTCCATCGTCCCCCTCTGAAGCTGCGGTGTGTAGGCGTTTCCGAGGGGAAATATCGGCAGCCTGAAAGCCAGAAAGTATATCAGCAGCAACCCGAGCCAGAAATATGGAAAGGAACGCACGAAGATAAAGAGTCCGACAGTGAAGGAAGCGAGCTTCGTGTTACGTTTCCACGCAACGCCTATACCTATTATCGTGCCGAGAAAGAAGCTGATTATCGTAGCCGTACCCATCAGCCCAACTGTCCAGGGTACGGCGACCTGCAATACTCTCCAGACAGGAGTCGGGAATCTTGAGATAGAGATACCCAGATCGCCCTTAAGGAGGTTAAGAAGATACTTTCCGTACTGGACAAGCAACGGATCGGACGAATCGACGCCAAAGGCAGCCCTTATTGCTTCGAGTGATTCTAGAGGAACACCTTGCATCTTGTCCATCAGATCCTGCGCAGGATCACCGGGCATCATTCTCGGAATGAAGAAATTCAGAGTGACTGCAACAAACAAGGCGAAGAGCAACAATCCGATCTTTCTAGCGAAGTAAGCCAATGCTGTTTAGAAAGCGTCTCTCTCTTGAGGAAAGCGAGCCTTCCTTACCCCCTCTCGTGAATATGAATAAGCCTCGCGGGCACTAGGGCCCGCGAGCTATATCCAGCAAATTACCTCAAGTGTATAGAAAGCAAGATGGGCATCTTGTCCATGCCTGTCGGTCTGGGTTCGGCATAGGGATTGTCGGCATTGGGCCAGCCGACGAAATTCCTTGTGCTGTACTCGAACCACACAGGATTGAAGAACATTGGTACAGAGGGAAGATCCCTCAGGAAGATGCTTATAACTTCCTCCATAATCTTATCCTGAACCTGTGGATCGGTCTGTTTCTTATAGCTGTCGAGGAGTTCGTCGATCCTGTCGTTTTTGTAACGCATTCCGTAGTAATTACCCGCGTTTTCTCCAATCGGCGCCCAGTGCTTTGAATGTACCCAGTTGTCGAACTGATAATAGGGACTGGTTCCCGTAACGGAGATCCCGAAAAGCATCTCGTAGTTTCCGTTGAACATCATGTCTTTGTAAGGAGAAGGCCAGGCGGCCAGAGTAACGATAGCCTCGATTCCGACCTCTTTCAGTTGTCTTGCCACCTCTTCGGCTCCCATTATCCAGTCGGTCCACCCCGTCGGGACATAGAGATTCAACGAGAGGGCCTTGCCGTCCTTTTCGTAGATCCCGTTCCTGTTAAGCTTGTAGCCTTCTTTCTCGAGCAGATAGCTTGCGTAATCGGGGTCGAATTCGATGCCGTACTCCTTGAGCCCCTCTTCTGCAAGTCTGAGATAGCTCGCTTTGACACCGGCCAGCGAAGCAGGGACGGCTCCACTCGCCATTATTCTAGTTATCTCTATTGGATCGATCGCCGCAGCTATCGCTGCTCTCACATTGTAGCTGTCGAAGGGCCACTTAAGGTTGTTTAGATTGAGGAAAACGAGGTTTCCTTCGGGAAGCCAGTACTTGAAGTGCTCGGGATCGGCCTTTACAAATACCTCATCGATATTGGCAACAAAGTAGCCCGCCCAGTCGAATTCGCCCCTGGCGAGTCTTAGGGAAACCTGCTCGTTGGTTGTGGTTAGCGTAAGGACTTCGTCTATGTAAGGAAGAGGTTTACCGTCTTCGCCTATCTGCCAGTAATTTGGATTTCTAACCACGCTGAACGACTGTTCGCTGAATGAGCCTTCCTTCAGAATAAACGGTCCGGTGCCTACGGGGATTCCTTCGCCTATCCAGGTTAGAGGATCATCGACTTTAGACCAGATGTGCTCTGGAACTATGAAGACACTGGAGAATCTCTGAATAATTGTTGTATCGACCTCCGAAAACTCGAATGTGACGGTCATCGGCTTGTCCGATCGAACTCCGGTGACTCCCGTCGACCAAAGACTTGCGACGTCTAGCGCCCTATTCTCTCTTCCCAGTTCTACAGTAAACAGAACGTCTTTCTCAGTAAAGAGCATCCCATCGTTCCACAAAACGCCCTCTCTCAGGTTGAAAGTCAGTTCTAGAAGGTCGTCGGACCACTCATAGCTTTCTGCAAGCCAGTTCATGATCCTTCCGGTCATGGGATTGAAGTAGATAAGAGTCTCGTAAAAACCTCCGATAGCCATCTCGTTGGTATTTGGGGAGAAGGGGTTGAAGTTTTCGATCAGGATACCCTGTTTAATGGAGGTGATCCTGAGGGTCCCTCCCCTCTTTATTTCGGTGGCAAACAAACTTGCTGAAATCACCAGTGATGCGATGGTCAAGATTACTATAACCTTTTTCATTAGTTCCCCCCCCTTTTTTACAGGTTTTGATACATCATTAATATTATAGACACTTCAATATCCAATTCCAAAGTCAGCCAAGGCCAATCAAGTGCAAATACGGGCGTTTACGAAGAGAAAACTGTTTGACCGCCGGCATTCTATAATGACAATACATATATACAATTATTTCACGCTAGATCCGGTTACGAAAGTTAATAACACATACTATTTCGAAACATTAGCTAGTTTCGGAGAAAGCCATAAGGAGAAAAGCAAAAGCCAGTCTGCTGGCGCAGGCCAGTCAAAAGGCAAAGATCATCGACGCCAGTGAAGGCTTCGCCTTCGCCAATACCACTTCGTGGTGACAGTCACTGCAAGCAGTGGCGAGAAAAACTATAAGAACACCAAACCGATTTGGCGAGACTGGCCAGGCGAAGCCTGACTGGCCACCGAAGGTGACTGGCTCCTGAAGATCCGCTGCGCGCTTAAGAACAAAGACCCGCTGATCGCTGATGAAAAACAACTTTGTCCGTCAACGGTCCGCCGTCCTCGAGATGGAGCAGTTGCAAGTTGTCAGTTCCAAGTTGTAAGCCCTAAAGTAAAGGAACGTTAAATGCCGTCATTCCGACAAAGCTCCTGGTCGGAATCTTTCGGGCGAACAGCCGTTCGCCCCTACAAAAGAATTGCATAACCTTATGACATTGTCATCCCGTAGAGCCTGCCCCAATATGCTCATGTTTGGGGCTTCTGTTTGGTACACCTGTTCAGGCGTTCTGCACGTTAACTTGCAAGCGGCTCTTTCCCCGCGAAGCGGGCATTGCGACCTGGGATGTTCTTCCAAGCCTTGCGTCCGCCGATGCTTTCAGGCGCCTTGCGTCTTATTCCGTTCTTTCCGACCCGCACATTGCTACCCCCAACCCCGGCCTTTTGCTTCCCTTACAACTCACAACTTGTAACTTGCAACTGAGCTTTTACAAGCGATCAGCGGGTTCTCCGCTTTTAAGCGCACTACGGTTCTTATGCTTGCAACTCGGAACTGAGAACTGGCAACTGAGCTTTCAGCGTACAGCGGATCTAGGAACGAAGAACAGATCCTCGCTCTGGAACGAAGAACAGGTTTTTTCGGCGGAGAACGGATAACCGTTCAACGGCGAACTAGCTTCTTTTGCTCTCCAAGAGTTTTCATCCCCGCGAAGCGGGCCTTGCGTCCCCGGATGCTTCTCCGGGCATTGCGACCTGGCGTGGTCTTCGCCAGCCTTGCGTCCGCCGATGCTTTCCGGCGCCTTGCGTCTTATTCCGCTCTTTCCTACCCCCTACCCGCTACCCCCTACCACGGTCAAATCGAAATCTCGCTATCGACAGTTTTTATGATTTCAGGAGGGCTTCCCATTCAAAGAAGATCGCGAGGAGTTCTTTGTCTAGATAGTGCAGTGCCTTGGTTCTTATTTCATACGGTATGCTGTAGTAAGCTTCGGCTATCGCTCCGGTTATTGCTGCGATTGTGTCGGTGTCTCCGCCAAGCGAAACTGCCGTGCGAATGGCGTCTTCAAATGAATTTGATTCGAGGAAGCACTGTATGGCCTGTGGTACTGTTTCCTGACAGGTTTCATTGAAGTCATATGATGGACGAATCTCGTCGATTGTGAAATCCAGAGAGTAGTAATCTCTTGAGATCCTGACGCGAATATCCCGCTTTGAGAAGCCTTGACGCGCAAGGAAAATGGCAATGGTAGTCGCCTCAGCCCCCTTTATGCCTTCCGGGTGGTCGTGAGTGACAGAGGTTATCGTTTTTGAGAGGCTTATCGCTTCCAATTCATTTCGCGCAGTGAATCCCACAGGGCCAATGCGCATAGCAGCTCCGTTGCCGAAGCTATTGTACGGCCGAGGGTTGGCGCTGAATATCCATCTTCCAAACATTCCCCCATAACCGCAGTTAGGATAATTTCGACCGATCTGCTGCATATATTTCACTGTAAGCTCTCTTAGCAGACGGTTATAGCACATACTCAGCCTGTAGTCTTCTCGCGATTTGTCAACAACCTTCTCAGTTTCCATGATCGCTTTGGCAACGGCAAGGCTCATTATACTATCGTCCGTAGCAAAGCACTCATCTGTGAATAGTTCAAAGGCCTTGCTTCGGTGATTATTGAACTCAAATCTCGACCCGACGATATCGCCGACAATTGCTCCCAGCAAAGTTCACACCCCGCCTCTTTCATGTTGCTTGAGATTCTCCATTCCAAGTGTAACATCATCGACCTGAACGCAGCTGGAGGTTCCCACCCTATGCCTCTTCAGATGAATCTAGCAGCTCTTATCCTTTCCTGGAGATCGCCTGTGATTGCATGGAGCACAGTATTGTTTGTCAACATAAATCCGCTCCACTTGATAGAATCGTCCTGTAAACTAACTTGCGGGAGCTGAATGAGTTATGTTGGCAATAACCAGGTGAGTGAAGTCAGTATGCAGAATGGAGCGGATGTTGTGGATGAGAAGATCAAAGAGGCTCTAGTGATTAAGAACGAGAGGATCATCAAGGCGGTGATTGAGAAATCGAAGCGTGTCAACCCGGACTCGGTAGCGTTCGTCGGCATCTATGGTTCATTCGCCACTGGAGACATACACGACAAGTCTGATTTAGATCTCTTCATTGAATAAACGATTTGAAAGGATACAGAATAGGTTCATCCTTCATTTTGGGAGACGTTGCTCATGATATCTACTGCACGAGCTGGCAGCAGCTTGAAGACATGGCTAAATATTCGACACCATACATCTCAAGGCTGATGGACCTGAACATCGTCTACTACCGTGACTACAAGCAACTTCAGAGGTTTATGGAGCTTCGCGGTAAAGCTATGGAACGTCTGAACAGCCTGCTGAATTAACACGACCTGAGGAATATATTGATGCATTTCGGGTAGGGTCAGAAGACTTACGCAGAGTTGGTTCTGAGTGAAGAGTCCGGAAGAGTCAAATACTAGTCGCCCAAACTGATCAACTCTATCGAAATGATCATGTATCTAATCAACAAGTCATATGTAAGTCTTGGGTCTAGACACATACCTGAAGAGATCGAAAGGATGCGGGAATTACCGATTGGATTTCCAGGTCATTACAGACGACTCATCGAGGCCGATACACTGCGTTCAATTAAAGAGAGCGCAACTTCGCTTTTGCGGTGTACGGGGGAGAAGATAGAAGAGATCAAGTACAGAGTTAAGGGCAAGAAGAAACTTGATTCGTAGGCTCTTACAGGTAGTTACGAGGAAATCTATTCGAACTGGAGAAACAAGATGGAGCTTGCCGCAAAGACCGACAACAAGTACTTGTCTCTCATGACGGCCGCAAGTTGCCAGCGATTCTACGATGAAATGAGAGAGGAGTACGAAGGCGTGTCTATCGATCTGATGAAGCACTTCGATATCAACGATTTACAGCGGTCGGCGAGGACCTTCGACGAAGCAATGGAAGAGTACAGATTGCTCTATGACGAAAACAACGTCCAGGTGAAGAAGTATCGGACAATCGAAGAGTTCGAAGAAGACCATCTTGCGTAACTTCATAAACCGGATAACTGGAGACAACATGCTTTGGAAACTATATGAAGATGTTCGGACCAGTTGCTGACTGGGAATCGGAAAGAAGAATCTCCAGGAAGAAAGATTCGGGGCTCTGAAAACCCTCTGCCCTGTATTACGTATGTAGTGGCCGCTTTTCTTCTGGAATGCTCGGTAAAGTCCTTCTTTGAGAGCTTCAAAGAGAAGGCTTCTAAGATCCGCTTTTCATAAGCTGCTTAGTGAGTCGATTGCCTTCTGAGACTGCCCAGCTTCGATGCTTCGAGCCGAACCGCCCGGTTTTGAAGAAGGCTTCTCTCGCCCTGGCAAGATCTCAACGGAGCTGTTTTCGAGCTGTACCGTTCCATGTCTTCTTGTCGATGAAAAGGGCCCTTTGGAGACTACTGCTATCAGTAATTTGTGTTGGAACGATAGCTCCGGTCTAGTCTTACGTCCTATTCTGCTTTCTCTAATATGTGTTCTTCAGGCGTTCATCAGGGTCGTCAAAGTGGATTTGCATCCGATCGAAGGATTCGGGGTCGTACTCTCTTCCCAGCCAGTCGATCAGATCTTCTCGATCAGGGTGCTTCTTATTCTTCATTGCCTCAACAAGATCTCGATAACCCATTACTCCGCCAACATCTTCAGGTGGGCAGGCTCGTTCACCGGCGATGCATCTAGGATACTTGACACTCAAGTCTCTACCGAGAACCTCTTCGAGAAGAATATCGTGGATCCAGTTATCCCCGAAATCATAGAGGTATGACGCCTTTCGGTTATGAATCGAGAGATAATCGGAAATGCGCAGTTTTCTGGAATCGAGAACCTCCTTGAAATCATCTTCAATAGGAAGCCCTATATAAACAAGCTCGTCACTCTTCGGATCAACGACCTGGAATTCGTGGAGATGGTAATCAGACCAGCCCATAGCATCCTGAATTGCGACGTGAAGATCCCAGAATGTGTAGATGTCCGGAACCTGTATTCGTCGCCAGATTAACGGTGTGATGTCAAGAAGCATTATCTTAAACTGATAGATAAGCTTGTATCCCTTCTTCATCTTTTCACCTCGCTTATGGTTGGATAAACTATTATAGTGCTCTACCCATTCATGGGACAACACGTTTGGCTAATGGGATTCATAAAGACACATTGGAGACCGAGAGTTGTGGTTGTAGGCGATCCACCCTCGGAGAAGAGAGAGAAATCAGTTCCACCAGATGCAAGTTGCTGGGATTATCGGTTCTCCGAGAAAACCTAGAGAGGGGAAGACGCTTTGAGTTTGAGGTGAAGCCTCGCTTCTAGAAAAACCATATTCGAGAGTATCAAGAGCAGGAAGAGAAAGCAGATCATGCATAGTAAGAAAAAGCAAAAGGCCGGGGTCGGGGGTTGCGGTAGGGATTGGAAAGAGCAAAGCGATATCAGTTGGCCGTTAAACGGTTCTCCTTTAGCCGAGGGAAAAACCAGTGCTTCGTTCCAGAGCGAGGATCTGTTCTTCGTTCTTGGTCAAACCAGAAAAGCTACATGAGACGAAAAAAGAAGGGTAAGACTCTGAATCAAGTTCAGATGACGCGTTGTGACATTTTTGCTTTCAGGTCTCTAGCCTGCAACTGGAACAAGCAACTCCTCACTGCTCATCGAAGGACGGCTCTTACAGCATGACGGAATCTGAGTTTTTCGCTCTACCGCTTGCAACTTGGAACATGCAACTTGGAACTGCTTTTTCAAAGGACAAGTCCTTGATCCGGGACGAAGGACCAAGACGCTCCTCACAGCTTATAGCGTCACTTAGCAAGCTACCAGTGATTCTTATGGAGCCGGTCAGTCCCTATCTTCGTGCTGCCTGCAGGTACGCTTTCAAGACCAGATCCCGTGCAGGATCATCACGGGATGACCCTGAACAGGGACTTTTCAGGGCAGGCTCCTGAACAGGTGCATTTCAGGGCAGGCTATGCGGAATGACGGTCTTTCTTACTTCAGGTCATCCTGGCACGCTTCTGGTCAGGATCTCGATCTTTGAAACAGTTGCAAGTGCAATGTTGCAAGTTGAATAAGAAAATGGTTGTCCGTTATCGGTTCACCGTTCTCCGAGCAGAGCTTCAAGACCTATGAAGCTCTTTGGATGATGATCTTAAGTCCTCCCTTGAGGGAGGAGTGCCACAAAGTGGCGGAGAATGTTTGTTTCAAAGAAGAGCATCGAGAGAACGAGATGAGGAGAGAGGACGAGAAACAGGAGAGAGTTCTCGTCTTCTCGTGAGCTCAGCGAACGTCTCGGCAATGCTCTTTCTCGATTGACCTTCTCGGTGAACGGGTTCATGATCTTGAACGGTCAACGGAGAACGGATCTTCATAGCGTTTCTAAGCCCGCGAAGCTGAACTGGCCTCGCCAAACGCGAAACTGGCCAGGCGAAGCCTGACTGGCCACCGAAGGTGACTGGCTTCTCTCCCATCTTCATGTGAGCTCAACGAACGTCTCGACAATGCTCTTTCTCCTTTGACCGGTTGATCATACGTTATTGGTGGGGAATTGGCTCAGAAGAGCTTTGCTTCATATCTCGCTTTCTTGTATGAGCTTGAGTGTCTCTCTTGTAGTTGCGACTCTGATCAATGCTCTTACTCGCTCTTCAAAGAAGTCTTTGTCGCCTGTAACAAACACATCTGGTCTAGCCTTAATAGCGGAAGCAAGAATCGGAGCATCGTACTCATCTCTGATTATCTCAATACATTGCTCCACTTCGCTTTTGTCTGGAAAGGGCAGTATTTCTGCATCAAGTGATTCGAGAATATCCTCGTAATCGTAATCTTCGATCACACCTGGGAACTTCCTTCTCAATACTCTCTCAACCTCTGAAACACTAAACTTTGCCAGCAGAAGCACATGATTGGAATGCACCATGGTATGCAAGAGGAGTCTTTCCATTCCGTCAAAAACAATGCCTGAGAGGAATGTGTTCGAATCAATCATCACTCTCATGGTAAATCTCTGTGAAGAGCTTCTTTCTGACCTTTTCCAGCTCGTTTTCCAATTCTTCCTTAGTATAGCCTCTGGCCTCCGCCTCTTTCTGAAACTCCTTGACTATCACGTCGAAAGGCGACACCAGCTGATAGATTATCTTATCTCCTTCCACAGAGACCTTGAACCTGCTGTCGGGAGTGATCTTCAGTTTATCTCTCGCTTCCTTTGGTATTGTTATTTGTCCTCTCTCCGTTGGCCTAAGTAATCTGGTCGACACGCCATCACCTCCAGCAAGTAATATGATATCATGAATTCATATTTCCTATGTATGATCAGTTTTCTTCATCAACGATGCTGTTAAACGAGATCAATTATGAAATCAACACAACTTTCATCCCAAAGCAGGTCGGTTTCATCAGAGCGGTGTTAGTTGTTGTATCGGCAAGCACAAAAGAAGGGAAGGAAACAACACGCGGGGGTTCGGGTCTGGAGTCTGGGGTTTGGCGAAAAGAGACGATTTGCTCTGCAGTCATCCCGCGATCAGTTCTTTGAACCTATCGAAGGACGGGTCCTTGATCCGGGACGAAGGACCAAGGACGTCCCCTCACAGCTTATAGCGTCACTTAGCAAGCGACCAGTGATTCTTATGGAGCCGGTCAGTCCCTATCTTCGTGCTGCCTGCAGGTACGCTTTCAAGACCAGATCCCGTGCAGGATCATCACGGGATGACCCTGAACAGGGACTTTTCAGGGCAGGCTCCTGAACAGGTGCATTTCAGGGCAGGCTACTGAACAGGGACTTTTCAGGGCAGGCTACTGAACAGGGACTTTTCAGGGCAGGCTATGCGGAATGACGGTCTTTCTTACTTCAGGTCATCCTGGCACGCTTCTGGCCAGGATCTCGATCTTTGAAACAGTTGCAAGTTTCAAGATGCAAGTTGCAAGTCGCAGGAACGGTTATCCGTTATCGGTTCACCGTTCTCCGAGCAGAGCTTCAAGACCTATGAAGCTCTTTGGATGATGATTTTAGGTCCTCCTCCCTCAAGGGAGGATTTAAGATCAAGATCAACAGGAGTCAAATACAGGGTATACTGCCAAGGTTGAAGAAGCATAATATGATTTCTTTTAGCTCCTTAACTTATGGGTAATGATAGGCCTTGCCCGAACCAATAACTATCGCGTCGAATCTTCTGCTGTCCAATACTTTGCCCTCCTCTCTAGTTTAGGTTATTTAATATTTTGGCGTTGGTCAAATCTGACTGTCCTCAATCATCTACTCTTCTCTGATTGAGAGAAAAATCCTGTCTCCAGACATTATGGAAAAGATTCAGTTGTTGCGAACACAGAGTAGCAACGCAAAAAAGTGGGCATTATCTTCGTTCTCAGATTCTTAGGCGTGGATATGGTTGGTTTCTACTCTCAGGGTTAAGAATAAGACCCCCGATTCAGAGAACTGCTTTCTCTGAATCGGGAGTTCTTTCAAGCAATTAAAAGTTTCTTAACTATTTCTTAACCGTTAGGATTTAGTGCTGAATAGAAGGTCCATATGCGGGGAATGTCAACACGGTTCGTATATTGACTTGTGTCATTCCATCAACAATCAGTGGACTGGAAAAACCTTGCGCTCTTCCTATGCCAAATTCTTCAGAGATGATTGTACAATCTATCTTGAAGCCTGGTTCATATGGATGCATCATAATGGGCGCTGCGGAATGATAATGAATAATCATTGGATCTTTCCCGGAGGGAGTCCTATCGATATTGTAATCCCCATACACTAACATTGATCCAGCCGGAACAAACTTTCCCTGTTCGCCGCCATATTCGCCATAGAGAACGGTATCTTCCATGAGCATTACCATGAATCCACCGTCTCTAACAACCCAGCCTTCGGAAGGCACTTCTTCTCCTGAGCTTACATAGGCGCGGTACTCTTCTCTGGGATCGAAAGCAAATGGCATTGCTGAGGGGAGATTGGGACCAAACTGTTTCTCGAAATATGCATCTGCTTCAGCGTGAACTTCTGCAATCTCTTCGTCGCTTCGCCCCATTACATCTTTATGATACCACATCGAAAGATCTCCTTCAACCGGCGCTACATCTGCATTGTAGCGACCCGCTGCCATATAGACTATGTACTTGTCGAAGCCTTGAGGGGTTGGAGTTACTGCAAAACCCGTAATCGAAACTGCTAGTGCTGCGATAACAGTTAATATGATACTCACGGTCAGTTTTCTGGTCATTTCTATCCACCTACCTTTATTGAGATGAATTGATTGTATCAACCAATTACAGGTGGGTTCTGTAATCTGTACTACAAAACTGACAAATACGAGATGATGAGGTGTCTCACAAATCAAATAGATAGAATGAATGATATCCATAATCTTTCTCAATTAGCGATGGTTTAGGTGGTTGTGAATGACCACAATATTGTAAGTGAGAATCTTGAGGCCGACTGGTATATCAAAGTCTCTGTTCCTTGTGTACCATATGGATTCTGAACCATCAATGATATCTTCAAGTATGAATTGGTTCTCTCTAATTCTTCTTATCTAGGTTTGTATCTTGGTCAGCAACAAAACCAGCAACTACAGTATCTTTATCTTATCGTACTCTTTGTTCCTTCTCCTCTCATTCTTTACAGTTCCCTTTACAATGAACTTGTCCATCCTTGTGATAAGATTTATTCAGGCTTCCTTAAAATTCATAATTGATTTAATGCAATCATCATTGAGTCTTTTGGATGCTCTCCTTTTTGTAGCGCCCAAATATATCAGCAGCTAGTTGCTGATGAAGTTCAAAAGAGAATAGGCAGAGTTCGCAGAAGGTGATAGATATGAAGAGTAAGAATCTTTCAAACTTGAAAACGACGACCGGATCTAAACAGTTGATGAAATTGACCCTTATTTCAAAGCTCGACATTTTTCGCGACTTGTCCGATGAAGAAGTTGAGCAAGTTGAAGCAATGGTGAGAATGACTTACTGCAAAGCAGGACACGTGTTTTTCAGTCCCGATGAAAAGGTAGAGGTCTTGTATATGTTGAAGAAAGGTAAAGTACAGATCTACACGATCAATCAAGACGGGAGACGCCTTATCATAGATACATTGGGCCCTGGAACTTTTTTCGGAGAGATGTCACTGACTGCACAAAGTATGCAAGAATCTTTTGCTGAAGCTATCGAAGATTCGCTAATATGCGTGCTCGGTCGATCCGATATCGAGGCGTTGATTATGTATAAGCCTATCGTTGCAATAAGATTGCTCGACATCGTAAGTCAGCGATTACGTTTGACCCGCCTAAGGTTAGAAGAAACGGTGCTCCAGAGTGCCACAATCAGAGTATGTAGTACTCTTTTGAGACTGTCGCAGGATAGTCTTATTATAAGAATTACCCACCAAGAACTGGCGGACACTACTGGTCTTTTTCGAGAGACTGTAACCACAATTCTTGACGAACTTCAATTATCTGGAATACTTGAATTGTCTCGTAAGAAGATTTCGATCAAGGATAGATCGGAGCTGCAAAGGATAACAGAGATGTGATTCGAATCTCGCTCTTCAGGACTTTAACATCCCTAAGATTTCTCGACTCGTATCCTGGTTATTCCTGACCGAAAGGATAATGGATGAAGATCTCGGGGTCAGACACGCCCTGATCGTTTACATCTGTGTTTCTGTCTCCATATACTAGGAAACGGGGCCCCGACTTCGACTCAATTTGCAGAAAGTGATCCGGCTGGTTCGGATAGAATACGGTTCCTATTGAAGCCGCGCTGCTGTTGCCAAAAGGCAGAACAATTATCCTGCCGCTCTTCACCAAAGCGTTTTCAACGAATATTGTCGCGGCTACGGTTCCTGCGATCTCCATTGGATGTGTACCACCCATAAGTAGAAAAGTGGGTCCGGGAACTCCGCTGTCCATGTAATAGACTGGAGTATCCATGTTCGTTCCCTTGAGAGGTTCGAAGTAATCCGAGAGCCATCCGGTGCTCGTTACACCATAACCTGCACGAATGTCAGGCCTGAAAAAAATTGCCATCGAAAATGATGCAACGAGAACCAGCATGAAGATGATAAGAGTTTTTCTCATTTGCTATTACCGCCGATCGTTTAGAGAAAAGCAAGGGGCCTAAGGCCCCTATAATCTATCTCACAAAGAATTCATTGAGAACTTCAACTAGATCCACTGTCTTTTCGAAAAGCTTGAGGGGAATGGATCTCTCCTCACTTATCTTGGTGAACAAATCGTCTTGATTAGCGTCGACTTTAGCAAATAGAGCGTCGGCATATGGCGCTAGAGCCTACAGGATTTCATCGGATGAAGAGTCTCTCCGAGACTCTCCTTGAAGGTTGTCAACGATTATTTTGGTTCCGTAATCTTTGGCCTTCCGAGCGAGAAGCAAGACTCTCTGAAGTTCCGCGTCAATCTCTATCCCTGCAGCTCCTAGACCCCTTCCACTTGCGCCAACGACTATCATTAGCGTTTTGTATCTTTCAATTTCAAACTGATCGGCGTTAAGCAGCTTTTCGAAAGTGTGTTCGATCTTCGCCATTTTGGCTACGACAGTTAACTGAAGGGCACCGGGAGACTGACCAGCGGAGGTCACTATCACCGGCTGCTCGAACCTTACTTGCTCATTTTCCTGCGCAAAGCAGGCAATACAGACGATCAGCAATCCAACTATTAGTATCGTTCTTCTCATGATCATTCTCCTCAATACTCAGGAGCTGAGGCCTCTCCTTCTCTTCTGAACCTAATTTCCCGGACAAATTATACCTATGAGTTTGGTTGAATCTTCAGACTCTGG
>NZ_AYTW01000020.1 GCF_002752635.1 Mesotoga sp. Brook.08.105.5.1 | reverse complement strand
GAACTCAAGCTCTCTTTGCACCAATAAGTAGGAAAAGAGTGAAAGAATGCGTAGAATTGAGTAAGTCACTTATTTTATTATCGAAAGCGGATGAGGGAATTGGAAGAATTACTTAGGTCACTGGACCGGGATCTTGTATTGATTGAGTCTCGAGTGTATGAAGACAGAATAGAACTACATGCAAAGATGGGACGAGAAGAAGCAGTATGTCCATATTGTGGTGCGAAGTCAAAGAGTGTTCACACGATTTATCTGAAAGCATTTTCCGATCTACCTGTTCAGAGTAGACAGTTGACAATAGTACTTCAAAGGAGGGTATTCTTCTGCAAGAATACAGAGTGTGAGAAATCGAAATTCGCAGAGAGATTCAGTTTTGTTGACGATTACGGGAGAAGAACAAAGAGATTGAATGAAAGAATAATCGAGCTGGCGGCAAACATGAGTGCCCTGAAAGCTGAGGGAATAGTTAGTAATGGACTTACCGAAATATCCGACGACACGATTCTGAGGATGTTAAAAAAAACAGGTTATAAATAGAACGCTTCTCAAAACAGTCTGCATAGATGATTTTGCGACCAGGAAGGGCCACACATATGGCACAGTAATGGTGGACTATGAGACCTCGAAGGTTGTAGATATGATTCCATCAAGGGATACTGGCGAAGTTACAGAGTGGTTGAGAGGATATCCCGAAATAGAAGTGGTATCAAGAGATGGGTCAATAGGATATGCGAAGGCTGTAGCAGAAGCTTTGCCCGGGGCACTACAGGTAAGTGATCGTTTTCATCTGGTTAAGAACCTTATGGATGGAGCAAGCGAGTATATTAGGCGCACAATACCTCCCAGAATAAAGCTGAAAGAAGTAGTTGGCGAAAATCAAACAGTGAGAAAACTTACCAAGGCCGAAATCAAACGTAGAGAAACAGAAGAAGCGAAGAATGAGCTTGTTGGGACTGTCAAAGAAATGTACCTGAAGGGATACTCAGTAAGTGCCATTTCCAGAGAACTGAAGATAGATTGCCGGACAGCAAAAAAATACGTTAAGCATCAGGGAAGGATGCTGAGCGCCTCAAGAGAAAGAAGAAGCATACTCGACCCATACAAAGAAACTATAATCACTCTTAATCATGAAAGAAAGACAATAGCCAGCATATTCAGAGTCATCGTTAAAGAAGGATATAAAGGTTCATACAGGAATTTGAACGCATTCTTGGCTGAATACAACGAAGGTTTGGGAAGAAGGCACAGAAAGACTTCTCCCGAAAAGATTCTTAGAAGAGGACTGTTGATCTCATTTCTACACAATGATATCTCAAGGTTCAAAGTGGAAGATCAAGAGAAGATAGAAGAGTATCTCAAGACAAACAAGAACCTTCAAAACCTCTGCTCGGCAGTTAACGACTTCAGAGACATATTTAGAATTAAAGATGATTCAAGGCTCGAAATCTGGTTGGAAAAAGTAAAAAAGTTCAATATCCGTGAGCTAACAACCTTTGCCAGGGGAATAGAAAGAGACATTGAGGCAGTTAAGAATGCGATCAGGACTGAGTTCAGCAATGGAGTCATAGAAGGCGTCATAAACAAGCTTAAGGTGATTAAGCGGATAATGTACGGGAGATGTTCATTTGAACTATTGCGATTGAAGGTGATCATGAGTTAATTCATATAATCTGAGGAAGAGCCACTTATATTCTGCAGCAAACACACCAAGAATGCAAGGAAACAAACAACGAAATGACCCTTTATCCTTCTTGGTGTCCAGTGGAACATCGGTCTCACTTCAAGATTGCTCTTCATTATCCTAAAGGATTCTTCTATCTTCCATAAATCATGATGCTTGGATAGGATCGTTCTTGAATCAACCTTCTTCTCACTTGTCTG
>NZ_AYTW01000019.1 GCF_002752635.1 Mesotoga sp. Brook.08.105.5.1 | reverse complement strand
CTCCCATTACAGGAGCTTCATCACTACTACGGACTGTTCCGCCCCTGAATCTGGCATCGGTACTTTCACCCTCGTGGGTCTTCCACTTGCGGCTTTTCCCTTAACATCCAGATCCAGGTTCCCAAGTTCCTAATCGAAGCCTGTACCAGGGTCACGCCACCTATATGCCGGTCACCATCTGGACAGTAAGCAGGTTTCCTCCAGACTTATCCCGGGATAACCAGGCTTCCCGGTTTTGATGACACTAAAGGTCCTTACGACACGTTTACGGTGGTTCACTTGTATTCGTCTCCTCTGGTACTCACCTGACGGGATCGCTGTCCCGCCTTTTCCCGTAACGTTCACTACCATGGCTCTTTACCACAGCAGCTTACGGTGGTTTGAAGCCTCCACCTGCATGGCGGCTTCGAGGGGCCCTCCCTCATCTTCGATTAAGCATGGCTTGAAGTTTCCTTCTTCGCCTTCTTGGCACACCCTGGTTAGGACCTCGGTCTTTGGAGCGTTCTCAAGAACAAATCCCGATCAGTTGCATATCGGGATGACAGCCTTTTCTTGCTTTGGGTCATCCTGGCGTGCTTCAGGCCAGGATCTCGGTCCTAGGAGTGTTTTCAAGACCAGATCCCGTGCAGTTTCCCTGAACTGGACCACTTCAGGGCAGGCGCGACGGAATGACAGTAAAAGGGCGTTACAGTTCACGAGACTTCTTTGATCAGCCTTGAAGAGTTTGCCTAACATTCAGTGCTTTCCATTTGAGCATAGGCAGCTTTTTAATTCTATCTGACAGTTCTTTGTCATCGGTAATGATTTCTGGTCTGATTTCGCCTTTTTCGTTTAGGATTCTTAAGAATTCTCTTTCATTGTCCTTCAGAGGCAGCAAATAGGAGACTACTTTCTCGCAAGATCTTTCGATATCACTGGCAAGAATGTCGAGTTTTTCTTTGTCAAGTGTGCCTCTTAGAAGTGGCAGCAATCGTTTTTTCAGGTCATTCTTATTTACTCGAAATGATTTTTCGTCTATTTCGAGCCAGTTTTCTCGATTCATCCCCCCAAAAACCGTAAAGGCAAGCCGGAGTTTTTCAAGATCAAGGGTGTATATTTGCTTGTCAAGCAGATATACATCATAAAGGTCTCTGCTTGTTTTTCGCGAAAAGCAGGCCGCGATTTTCGAGGCGAAAACTTCCAGCTTGTTTACTAATGGAACTCTACGGGCTATTTGACTACCTACCTGCCTTGAATCCATTGTTTCTATTTCAAACAGTGGAACCCTCATCATGTAGTTTATGTCAATAGACAGATTTCCTCCAGAAGATAGGGAGCTTACGTACCTCAATGAATAAGAGGTGGCCGCTTCTGAATCCCTTTTGTTTCTTATGGACAGGCTCTCTTCGTGGCATACTGATTCTATGATGTTCTCAAAACCGTTTCTGTCACGGTCGAGTTCTTCTCGAGTGGGTGATCCAATATAGTTGATATCTATATCTACCGACAATCTTGGAATTTCCAAGAAGAATAGATTAATTGCCGTTCCCCCCTTTAGAGCGAAACTTCCTGTAAGACGATCGATACTTGATGCGCGATCAAGCCATGAAAGCAGTAGAGAGACTTTCTCAATAATCTCCTGCCGATAGCCCGTCTGACCGGATAATCTGGACAGAGTCTCCCTGGACATTCTCATTGTTCTTCCCACCTTTCATTCAATATGTATTCAGGAATTACGAGATTCCATTCCTTTACCAACCTTGCTCTGTCAACTCGTGATCGATCAAAGTAATGCGGCGAAACTGGGATCATTTTTTTCAGTTCTCTCAGTAGAGTCTGGTCATTGTCTGTGATTTTCGGATGTCTTTGTAAGAAGAAGCCGACTTTGGCACTCGTGGTAGAGTTGTCAAGTGCTCTCAGATACTTCAGCAGGTTTTCGGTGTTTAGATACTCGGTCATTTTGAGGGAACGCCAGACCTCTTCAATTCCGCCACATAGATTGGGTCTATCGAGCATATCTGCAAACGTTCTTTCTCTGCTGGTTATAAGAACGTTTATACCTTTTATATCCACTTGTTCTGTGAGTAGGAAGTAGTTGTCTGAGCGAAGCAGGTTCTGAGAGGGGTGAGTCGGTATGTATTCGATTTCCCTGAAAACTAAAGGATGCACACTCTTCATAGTCAAGAATGTTCTGGTACTGAAAAGCGAGTAGGTATTCCCATTGAATTCCTGAGCCGTATGATAAGCAAGAATCGCATCCTCCGTTCTCTTTGCCGCAATGAGAAATGAATCAGGGGCGAATTGTTCTACCTTCTGGTTAAGGGGCACCACTGCGTAGAGACCACGACAGATTTTGAGGACACGGCCTCTCTTAACGTGATAATTCAGAAGAACGCTGTAGTTCTCAAGACTCTTCGCTTCATTCTTCTTCAGAAATTCTTTTAGTTCATGAGTCGTGAAGACCGGTGATTCTTCAAAAAAAAGTTCTAATCTCACTTGATCTCCTCTCCGTGACTTGACAGTGATTAACATATAGTATAAATATTTTATAGTTTTGGGTGAGTTCTGTCAAGCCGAATGATAAAGTGGAACGAACACTCGACCGAGGTTGCAGATAGAGGTTGGTGGTTGGGCAGGAGAAAAAAACAAGACCTAGACCCAAATAACGGGAGCATACAGAAGCTGTCTATCAGAACCACTCACTTCGTCATCCAGACTTGATCTTGGTCACAATCTGTGCTGGGTCTTGACGAATGACAGGTTCATGATCTTGAACGGTCAGCGGTGAACCGCATTTCACAGCCGCGAAAAACGGGACAGACTCCATTTTTATGAACAAGAGCAGTTCTTCGTTCCGACGCTTCGCATCCTGATTCCTCAGAAGAGCAAGAAGACGTCCTTGGTCCTTCGTCCAAGATCTTGAACCCGTCCTTCGAAAGATCATGAAGAGGAGAGGGCTAAAAATAGGGACTCCATTTTTAGAACAAGAGCAGTTCTTCGTTCATAAGAGCGTGCAGAGAGCCGTCCTTCGACCTTCGTCCAAGAGCGTGGACCCGTCCTTGGAAGAGCGGGAAGAGGAGAGAGGAAGAGAGGACGCGAAAAATGGGACAGACATCAAGAGCCTGTCAGTCCCGGGGCAAAAAGGGGACAGACTCCATTTTTTCAGAATCGGTTCTTACCAGCGATCAGCGGGTCCTCGTTCTTAAGTGTGCAGCGGCTCTTCAGGGCGAGATCCCGTGTGTTTGGAATGATAAGGTTGCTTCGTATCCATTATCGTTCAATTTAACGCCGCTATTAATGATACTTATTCCACTTTCCTCTTGTGTTCTTTCTGCAGCATTAGTGATTTGTTCATTGAGGGACAAAAATAGAAAAAAAAACGGGACAGACTCCATTTTTTCAGAATCGGTTCTTACCAGCGATCAGCGGGTTCTCGTTCTTAAGCGTACAGCGGTCTTTTCGGTGAACGGGTTCATGATCTTGAACGGTCGGTCAACGGTGAACCGTATTTCACAGCGATCACCGGGTTCTCGTTCTTAAGCGTACAGCGGCCTTTTCGGTGAACGGGTTCATGATCTTGAACGGTCAACGGCGAACCATGTTTTACAGCGTTCAGCGGATCTTAGAACAAATAGGGACTCCATTATTCAGTAACACAGGTGTTCGTTCGGTTGGAGCACGTTTGCGGTCGATAGTTTTCCAAATGTTAAAAAGGGGACAGACTCCATTTTTAGGAACAAAATGTTAAAAAGGAAAAGAGGTGAAAATAGGGACAGACTCCATTTTTTCAAGAGCCGTCCTTCGACCTTCGTCCAAGAGCGTGGACCCGTCCTTGGGAAGAGCGGGAAAGAGGAGAGAGGAAGAGAGAGAGAAAGAGAGGCCGAGAGGACGCGAAAAAGCGACAGACATCAAAAAACGAAAAAAGGGGACAAAACGAAAAAAGGGGACAGACTCCATTTTTTCAGAATCGGTTCTTACCAGCGATCAGCTGTCGAAAAAAAGTGAAAAATAGGGACTCCATTTTTAGGAACAAAAGCGGTTCCTCGTTCCGACGCTTCGCGTCCAGGTTCTTGGTTCTTAGGCCGCGGAGCGGAACTGGCGCGACGAGAAGGGAGAGCAGAGGTTAGAGGCGACAGGCTAGAGGTTGGAAGAGCGCAAAGATCTTGATCTTCTTACCTCTATCCTCATCACCCTTACCTCTGATCCACCCCGCCGCGACTGGTGCTCGCGATCGACAAAAATAGGGACTCCATTTTTAGGAACAAGAGCAGTTCCTCGTTCCGACGCTTCGCGTCCAGGTTCTTGGTTCTTGGCCGCGGAGCGGAACTGGCGAAGGGTTTCACTCACAGCGATCAGCAGGTTCTAGAGAGCGAAAAACGGGACAGACTCCATTTTTGATATAATTTGTGTTGAATGTGAGCGAGATCCCGTATTAAAGCACTACGGGACGACAGGATCTGAGCCAGGCGTTAGAATCTGGGTTTGCTCGATTGATTCTTTCATTTTTATGGTTCGAGGTGATGATGATGCCGAGGTCAGCTCGGGTCGTATTCGAAGGTGTTGTTCATCACATTACTCAAAGAGGTAATTATAGGCAGAGCATATTTGAGGATTCTGCCGACAGGAAGAAGTACATTGAGTTCGTCAGTGAGTATTCGAGAAAGTATGAAATGAAGATCTACGCTTACTGTCTTATGACCAATCACGTGCATTTCTTAGCGGCTCCCCTTAGAAACGATTCACTTGCAATGACCTTCAAGTACACCAATATGCGGTACTCAAGCTACTTCAACAAGAAGAACCGGAGAGCCGGCCATCTCTGGCAGGCGCGCTTCTACTCATGTCCCCTGCATCGCGATCACGCCCTGGAGGCACTCAAGTATGTTGAAAGGAATCCCGTTCGGGCCAAGATGGTTCACTTTCCCTGGGAGTATGAATGGTCGAGCGCTAGGGAACACGTTGGTATGAGTGTGATGGTAGACGTTTCCGATGAAAGCGATAGCTCTTCTAGAGATGCTGGCAGTAAATCTGTGGACATAGGTGAAGAGCAAGTTCGTCCCCGATCTATCACGACAGATGAGAAAGTCTCTGAAGGCAACGCTCTATCTTCTAAGGTTTCAATAGCTTCCGGCAAGAACATTCAACTTTCTTCGTTGAAGGATTTCGATCTCAACTGGAATCCAGAAGGCTGGAGAGAGTTTCTTGGCTTTCCGGATGAAGATGATTTTCTCAGTAGAATCAGGGGAAATACGTTTTCTGGAAAGCCTTTGTTTGCCGAGAATCTTGTAGCCGATCTTGAGAAGGAGCTCGGTGTCTCACTTACAAGAAGACCAATAGGGAGACCGAAGAAGAGTTAGTAACATTCAGAGCGAAATACTGAAATGATTCGATATCAAGTTTAGAGGAAGTGTTGAGGGCACTTTCTTTCATCTGCCAAGTAGATAATCCTTCAAATCAGATTTGACTTTCTATGCATTCTTGTTTTTCGCCTCTGCTATTCGTAAATTTGTCAAAAATAGGGACTCCATTTTTTCAAGAGCCGTCCTTGGGAAGAGAGAGAAGAGAGGGCGGACGCGAAAAATGGGACAGACATGAAGAGATTTGTCAGTCCCTATTTTCGCTCTCGTCTTCTCGTGAGCGAAGCGAACTCTCGCTGTTCTTTCCCGGCTCTTACAAACTCCACAAATACAGTGGTCATTTCCAGCTTAGGTCATCAGGCTCCCAGTGTGAGGCGAAGATCTCGTCTCTTTGCAGAGCTTCAAGTACAGGTACAAGGAAGTTCTTGATTTGACCTATAACTTCCTCAAGAAATGCATAAAACGTGGTGTTTTTCTTTTTAGCGAAGGCTGTCCATCTTCGCTGATGGAGTGAATCGGAAGTGAATTGCTTCTCGAATGCGACGATCTCTTCCATCGGTGTGCCACGATTTCTAAATGTTTCCCCAATTGCGGCTTGCAGTGTTGTGCCATTGAAACGGAAGAACCTGGACAGCAAAAAGATGTCGTAGAAGTCTTTGTAGCGACTGGTCAGAAAACCCAGCGAGGCTATCGCTTCCAGTTTTTCTGCGATAACCGATTCTTTTGAGTATGCAAAGACAACCGGCTGCGGATCATTCAGCAGAACCGGGAATTCCATCTGAACTCTCTCCGGTGTTATGCAGTCGCCAAATCCGACATCGACGGTTATGGATAGTCTTGTTCGCTCCAAGTAGGCCGTAATGGTTACCCGAGTACCGGGGTATTGTTTTGCACCTGCAATGGAACGTAGGTTCATGCTTTCCAGATCAAAGCGTATCCCGTCGTCGGTATCTACCGAGAAGATATCATAGAAAACCTTCTCGAGAGATTCCCTTTCGTTGCTGATTTTCTGCCCCAGCAGATCTATATCGGTTGTTGATCGCGGGAACCGCCCTTCAAATAGCGCATAAAGAAAGATCCCACCTTTCAATGTGAATTCGTCTTTGTGGGGAGATATGGATAATCTGTATATGGTACGTTCAAGCGCATAGATTTGCAGTAGATCCTGATAACTCCTGCCTTGCTTCTCGGCTAGATTTCTTAGCCGGGCTTTTACAGATGCTGCCTTGTTCATAGCAGTACCTCCAGATAGGTTCTCAGTATCTTTGAATTGCCGAGTTCCTTGGCATATCTGTATAGTTTGTTCAGGTTTCGATCCTTTTTTGCGAGATACTGAACAAGCACTTCCTTTGCGACTTCAATGCCGAGTCTTTCGCGATATTGCAGAATGTCGATTACAGTCTTTTCCGGGTCATAAATGGAGAACTGATTCGAGTCTTCGTGAATAGTCATGATTCCGGTTTTGTATCGTATGTCGTTGTAATAGTAAAGTTGAATCTGAGGCCACTCTGGCATCGTATAAATCCTGTCGCTCCTGGGAATCGCCACGTCTATTGCTGTGGAACGTTCTGTGGTAAGCTGCCAATAGATTGCCGAGCTAATCAGGCAGATCACGCCCCTTGGCACATAAGCATTGACATAGTAGAAGTCTGATTCCTCACCCTCGTAGATTAGATTTTCATAGCTTTTGCGTGTCAGTTTCTTAAGGATATTCTCCTCGATAAGCTTCTTGATACGATAGAAGCTATATCCCATGTCTTTGAGTTCATCTATTTTAATAATCTTCTTCTGAGGCAGTTGATGCCTTGTTGAGTTCAATAATCTCACCTCTTCAACAACACTCTCAACGAATACCTGCATCATTCTGTATCTGCCGATGTTCATGAAAATTGTATCATGAATTGCAGTGATTTAGTTGGCGAGCGAAGAGCCGTCCTTGGGAAGAGCGGGAGAAGAGCAGTTCTTCGTTCCGACGCTTCGCGTCCAAGTTCTTGGTACGAACCAGGTCTGGGGTATGGGGTCTAGGGTCTGGCAAGAGCTGAAAGAGCGGGAAGAGGAGAGAGGAAGAGAAGGCGAGAGGACGCGAAAAACGGTACAGACGTCAGGAGCCCGTCTATCCCTATTTTCGCTTACAGCGGTCAGCGTCCAGCGAGAAGCCGCTGTTTGTGGGCACATTCATTTGAGGACTTGTCAGTCCCTCTTTTTTGCTATTCACAATCAACTTTGAATGCATTTGCTCGCTCCTACGCGCAACGCAGCACTCTCTAGGGGTTTCGAGGGTTTTTTGATGCGTACTGAAAGTGTTCTGATATCAGAACTGGTTCTGAGGTCGGAACTAAAGGTGCAAGTAGCATAAAAAAGGAGACCCCATCATTTCTATTTGAGCAATGTAATTCTTCGTTGAGCTTTAGATGTTGTTCGTTAAGAGCTGGCAGTATACGGTGCGCGAATGCTCAAAGTAGAAGGCCTTGAAAGCGGGACACTCAAGAGTAAGGATAGTACTATGACGGACTTATTTTGCTCCGGGCAAGAACTTCCGTATCCTGACTCTTTCTGCAGTTATCACAACGAATTTGCCGATCATTTCACTACCATACTTTTTTATAACTTGTATTACCTGGTCTGCTTTGCAGGAATAATCCACACCAGTAAGTCTAAGGAGAACAATGCCAGGACAACTCCTCTGTTTTCTGAACACTATCTCCCCAAAGTCTTTGTCATCTGTCAAGATCAACGCGCCTAAATCTTTTGAGAGTCCCATAACTTCCTCATCTGTGATTCCTGTAGCCGATTCTGCTACTGAGTACACAGAGATACCGGCTAGCCTTAGGCTAGATACTAACCTTTGATCGATGTTCTCATCAGCGAGTAAGGAAAGCGTTTCACTTCTTTTCGGCAAGAGAGTACACGTCCTCG
The DNA here is from genome assembly GCF_002752635.1 of Mesotoga sp. Brook.08.105.5.1. Classification (NCBI taxonomy): domain Bacteria; kingdom Thermotogati; phylum Thermotogota; class Thermotogae; order Kosmotogales; family Kosmotogaceae; genus Mesotoga; species Mesotoga sp. Brook.08.105.5.1. The sequence goes on along the minus strand of NZ_AYTW01000019.1, from coordinate 8,807 downwards.
TTGCGTAATACATCAAGAGCATAAGCGATTGCTGCCCTGACCTTCTCTTTGTCTAATGAAGGATGCGCTTCAACGATTTCAGAAATCTCCATTCCGGCCGTAAGTTCTGAAAGTATGTGCTCGACAGTTATCCTTGTTCCCTTGATTACTGGTTTGCCAAGCATTATTCTTGAATCTGAATGAATGAAGTCCTTGTAATCCATCGTCAACACCTCACGAATATTATAGCATCTTAGACTTGTAGGCTCTGCAAGTTGCAGGAACGGTTATCCGTTATCGGTTCTCCGACGAAGCGAGACCAGAACGAGAGAACGAGAAGTCGCTTTGAGTTTGAGATGAAGCTTTGCTTCGAGAGAAACCATTCGAAACTATGAATAGCAAAGAGAAGGCAGATCCGCATGGGAGATCTTAATAGTTGCCTGAAACAGAATCCCTGAACAGGAGCATTTCAGGGCAGGCTCTACGGGATGACTGTCTTTTCTTGCTTTTCGTCATTCTGACACGCTTCTGGTCAGAATCTCGATCTTTGAAACAGTTGCAAGTGACAAGTTGCAAGTTGAATAAGAAAGGTTATCCGTTATCGGTTCACCGTTCTCCGGTCCGAGCAGAGCGAGAGCTTCAAGACCTATCAAGCTCTTTGGATGATGATCTTAGGTCCTCCCTTGAGGGAGGAGGGCCACGAAGTGACGGAGTGTTACTGTTTCAAAGAAGAGCATCGAGAGTACGAGATGAGGAGAGAGTACGAGAAACAGGAGAGAGGAGTTCTCGTCCTCTCGTGGGCGAAGCGAACTCTCGATGTTCTTTCTCGGCTCTTACCGACAGCCCACAACGCACAACCCACCACGGCTCTTAAGGGCGTTAAGAAGATAGAAGAGATGTTTGATGAGCAGGGGAAGATTGAGGATTCGATTGTCCATTTGATAGGCGATTATAAGTTAGTCCTTATCCATTCTTCGCTTTCTTCGATGAGCTTTGTGCAGGGCGGGGCAGAGTCTGTGGTCGAGGCTTTGAAGAGTCTTCAAAAAGAGGGATTACTGTTATGATGCTCGCGCTATCGTTCAGGTCTGTTACGCGGCTCAGCCAGATTTCCGATCATGAGAAGACGCCGTCGAATGTGGGCGCGATCTCGGAGGCTTTCAGAAGAAGTCACGGGGTGGTGAGAAGCGTTCATGCTACGCATTCTGTCTACGCCATGGCCCCTCTGGCAGATGAGCTTACGGCAGATCATCATATGGATCGCACTCCTGACTGCCTTTAATTCGTCATTTATAAAGCTCGTTGAAAGAGACGGTCTGGTTCTCTTTATTGGTTGTGGGTTGAGGCCCAATACTCTTATGCACGGCGCCGAAGAGATAGTCGAGCCGTCTTATCTCTTTGGACTGGAGGTCGAATATACGATAATTCTCCGGGGTGGGCTGGAGTATCGCAGGAATTACCTCACGCTCGATTTCAGCGGCTATGTCCAGAGATACGATAGGGTCGCTTCTCTGCTCGGAGGGGGAGATCTCTGGAAGGGAAAGGTGTCGAAGCAAAGACTTATGTTTTGAAAGCTAGGGCGTTGTGGTCTGCCGCTTTGGAGGACCTAGGGAGAGATGAATTCGCGTTTGATGATCGAGAGTGAGGATAAAGACGAAGGTTGGATTTTGGATCGTTTGGAGAGGTTCAACAGGTTTCGGGAATAGGCTTAGTGTAGATTGAGAAACGTTATAGGTTGAGGGATACAGAGAATTTGATTTATTAGAAATCAAGCAATAGGGAACTGCGAAGTGCAACTTTAGCTCTGCATCGAGAGAGAAAAAGGCGAAGGCTGTTTTTTTGTGAAATCAATGCGTGAGGAATTGGGAAGAATTCCTTAATGCTTGGCACTATTGCCGCAGGGTTAGTGGACAAATAAAAAAGCCCTCCGAAGAGGGCTTTTTGAGTTTTATGATCTATCAATATACTGTGAACGGGAATACGTATTTTATTGTGTTTCCATTTGTAGATGATAGACCTCCACTAAGATAGAATCCACCTGTACCAGTTGTTATTGAACCTTTAGTGACATTGTCCAAAACAGCCTTAACGGAAGTGAAATCGGAATCTGCACCAACATAGAATACTGATACTGTGTAGGATCCTCCGGTTCCTGGAAGTATGTATGCACCATAATCTTCGACCTTTACATCTCTTGCAAGTAAACTGATAGAGAGTGTTGAGGTTAGTGCACTTGAGCCATCAACGTAAGCCTTGTTTTCAATAGCGCTTGCGAGAGTCTTAAGGTTCTGAGCAACCTGGGTGGCTTTGGCCTTTCGGATTGCATTCAGTGCGACGGGGGTGATTGTGGCGATCAATGCTGCGATAACTGCGAGCACTATCAACAGTTCAACAAGTGAAAATCCTCTTTTTCTGTTCTTCATAACTTCTCCCTCCTATTTGATGGTTTTTCATCCAGATACTAACATGCAAGGGTGTGCCAAAAAACACGAATAAAAAAAGGACCTCAGTTAAGAGAGCCGCCTGGTATTCTTTGAACGTTTCTAAGAATCAATAAACGCTGTAAATGAAAGGATAGAAGATTTGTCCATCACTACTACTAAGTGCTCCAGCTTTCGTACCGGTGTTGCTTTTCGTCAAGGTCTTCCAGCTTGAAATGGCAGGAAAAGGAGCAACTTTCACCGCAGTTGGGAGGACTTCTATTACCTTATCAGGATTTACTGAATCCGTTGGCGTAAACGCAACGACACATGTGAATGTTCCAGCGGTATGCGTATAGTATAGAATGTAGTCGCTCGAAACATCGCGCGCAATATCTGACAGTTTCGCCAGACCATCAGCTGCATTAGCCCCATCTACATAAGCCTTATTCTCAAACGCACTTGCGAGAGTCTTGAGATTCTGTGCCACCTGGGTAGCTTTGGCCTTTTGGATTGCATTCAGTGCGACGGGGGTGATTGTGGCGATCAATGCTGCGATTACTGCGAGCACTATCAACAGTTCTACTAGTGAAAATCCTCTTTTTCTGTTCTTCATAACTTCTCCCTCCTACTTGATGGTTTTTCATCCACACACTCTTATGCAAGGGTGTGCCAAAAAACAGGAATGAGAAAAACGCCCTCATTTGAGGGCGTTAATAATTGATAAGATCAATAGACGTTGAACGTGAAAGTATATTGAAGAACGGAACCTGTAAAACTGTCTTTGCCAAGCTTGACGTAACCATCAAAACTGGGCAAATTTGTCTTAGTAGCAGTTTCTAAAACCTTTTGTACTTCATCAGCAGAGACATCTTCATTGGTTACAACATATACTTGGACTTTCCCTGCGTTTGTAGAATCTGTAGACACTTTGTACGCTATACCATATTTATTAGCATCAACATCTCTTGCAAGTAATTTGATATCATCTGTTGCTGTGAAGTAACCTCCATCAGGTTTCTTTATTCCACTGGCATCTGCTCCATTCACATACGCCGCGTTTTCAATAGCGCTTGCGAGAGTCTTCAAGTTCTGAGCAACCTGAGTTGCCTTGGCCTTTTTGATAGCATTCAGTGCGACGGGGGTGATTGTGGCAATCAATGCTGCGATTACTGCGAGCACTATCAACAGTTCAACAAGTGAAAATCCTCTTTTTCTGTTCTTCATAACTTCTCCCTCCTACTTGATGGTTTTTCATCCACACACCATCTTACAAGGGTGTGCCAAAAAACAGAAATAAAAAAAGCCCTCACACGGAGGGCCATTTCATTACTGGAATCAATAGACCGTGAAATCAAAGTAGTAATAAATGTATCCAGTTTCTTCTTCGTATGTTGCTCCACCACTGTCTACGAAATTACTACGATTAACTTCGTCCAAATTCGTAGAAGTATAGCCTACATCTGATGCATTTAGAACGTCCTTGACACTGCCTGCGTTAGCATCCTTTCCAGTATAGAAAACAACGACATCATATTTGCCAGATGATTGCGTGTAGGCAAAACCATAGAGATGATCGTTATCTTTCTTTGGAAGATCTCTGGCCAGATCATCAATGCTAATCTTCGAATTACCATCAGGTCCTTTGATCTCCTTATTATCATTTACCCCATTCACATACGCCGCGTTCTCAAGCGCAGTGGCGAGAGTCTTAAGGTTCTGAGCAACCTGAGTTGCCTTGGCCTTTTTGATAGCATTCAGTGCGACGGGGGTGATTGTGGCAATCAATGCTGCGATTACTGCGAGCACTATCAACAGTTCAACAAGTGAAAATCCTCTTTTTCTGTTCTTCATAACTTCTCCCTCCTATTTGATGGTTTTTCATCCACACACCATCTTACAAGGGTGTGCCAAGAAACAGAAATAAAAAAAGCCCTCCCACGGAGGGCCATTTCATTAGTGGAATCAATAGACCGTGAAATCAAAGTAGTAATAAATGTATCCAGTTTCTTCTTTGTATTCTGCTCCATCATCTACGAAATTATTAGGATTATCTTCGTCCAAATTCGTAGAAGTATAGCCTACATCTGATGTATTTAGAACGTCCTTGACACTGTCTGCGTTAGCATCCTTTCCAGTATAGAAAACAACGACATCATATTTGCCAGATGATTGCGTGTAGGCAAAACCATAGAGATGATCGTTATCTTTCTTTGGAAGATCTCTGGCCAGATCATCAATCCTAATCTCCTCATTACCATCAGGCCCTTTGATCTTCTTATTATCATCTACCCCATTCACATACGCCGCGTTCTCAAGCGCACTGGCGAGTGTCTTCAAGTTCTGTGCTACCTGTGTTGCTTTGGCCTTTTTGATAGCATTCATTGCCACTGGGGTGATGGTGGCGATCAATGCTGCGATTACTGCGAGCACTATCAACAGTTCAACAAGTGAAAATCCTCTTTTTCTGTTCTTCATAACTTCTCCCTCCTATTAGATGCTTTTTCATCCACAAACCATCTTGCAAGGGTGTGCCAAAAAGCAGGAATGAAAGAAAGCCCCATTGAGGACGTTAATAATTGATAAGATCAATAGCCGTTGAACGTGAAAGTATATTGAAGAACATTCCCTTCAAAACGATTGCTCAATACTTGGCATTATTGCCACAGGGTTAGTGGACAAATAAAAAAGCCCTCCGAAGAGGGCTTTTTGAGTTTTATGACCTATCAATATACTGTGAATTCGAATTCGTAACGAACGGTCATGTCAGTATTATCAGTCTTGCCTCCAGTTAAGTAGTCTGCGGTATTGTATGAAGCGCTAAAGCTAGTCTTTGTTGCATCTTTTAGAACTTTTATCACTTCTTCTTCATCCACACTGTCTGTTGTGAATACTACCGCTTTGAATTTTCCAGAGGTTGTTTCCGTGTAGGCAACTCCGTAATAAGTACCATTTATATCTCTTCCAAGATCACTTAGTTTAGTTACTCCCACAATACGTCCATTGCTGTCTACCCCATTCACATACGCCGCGTTCTCAAGCGCAGTGGCGAGAGTCTTCAAGTTCTGCGCTACCTGAGTTGCTTTGGCCTTTTTGATAGCATTCATTGCCACGGGGGTGATGGTGGCGATCAATGCGGCGATTACTGCGAGCACTATTAACAGTTCAACTAGCGAAAATCCTTTTTTTCTGTTCTTCATAACTTCTCCCTCCTATTTGATGGTTTTTTCATCCAGATACTAACTTGCAAGGGTGTGCCAAGAAACAGAATGCGGAAAAAGCCCTCAATCGCGAGGGCTATTTATTCTCAAAGCACATTAGTGAACCTTTGGGCATCAATAGATGGTGAATTCTATCGAATAGTACAAGAGTTTCGTCCCGCTAGATATACTTACTGTGCTCCCGCTAGGCCTTACCGAGAGATTGGCGTACGTCTTTGTTGAACTGTCAGGCATTGTGAAACTAATAGTATCATCTCCCGTAGCAGTAGCTTCTTTGACACTGTTGAGAGCTTTTTCAACTTCAGCTTTGTCTGCATCGACCTTTGCAAAGATTACAGCTTGTACTGTTCCCCCTGTAGTCATAGTATACGCAACACCATATTCTTCACCATTTATATCTCTTCCAAGATCAGCTAGCGCGATTGACCCCGTAGTTGTTCCTGATTTCTTAATCGTTCCGTCGGTATTTATCCCATTCACATACGCCGCGTTCTCAAGCGCGCTAGCTAGTGTCTTCAAGTTCTGTGCTACCTGTGTTGCCTTGGCCTTTTTGATAGCATTCATTGCCACGGGGGTGATTGTGGCTATCAATGCTGCGATTACTGCGAGCACTATCAAAAGTTCAACTAGTGAAAATCCTCTTTTTCTGTTATTCATAACTTCTCCCTCCTATTTGATGGTTTTTTCATCCACACACTACCTTGCAAGGGTGTGCCAAAAATCAGGAATAAAAAAGGCCCTCATTTGAAGGCCTTTTTTTATTTGTAGAAATCAATATACTATGAATTCGAAGTTATATCCAAAACTGAATGGGCTATCAGAATTTAAACCGAGCTTAGTTGGAGTTTTGCCTGCTAGATAGGTACTTGGTGTTGTTTTAGTGAGATCTTTAAGAACACCCTGTGAAGTCGTGAAATCGACAGCTTCTTTGGTAAAGACAGACACTTTGAATTTTCCGTCATCTACTTCTGCGTACCATATACCGTAAAGATCTTTGTCAACATCTCTTGCAAGTAATTTGATATCATCTGTTGCTGTGAAGTAACCTCCATCAGGTTTCTTTATTCCACTGGCATCTGCTCCATTCACATATGCCGCGTTCTCAAGCGCAGTGGCGAGAGTCTTAAGGTTCTGAGCAACCTGAGTTGCCTTGGCCTTTTTGATAGCATTCAGTGCCACGGGGGTGATTGTTGCAATCAATGCTGCGATAACTGCGAGCACTATCAACAGTTCAACCAGTGAAAATCCTCTTTTTCTGTTCTTCATAACTTCTCCCTCCTACTTGATGGTTTTTCATCCACACACTATCTTGCAAGGGTGTGCCAAAAAACAAAATCCTGCATATGCTCGAAGAAGTGCTTTCAATTTCCAGTGTTATGAATCCTAGTAAAAGCTTAATATGCTTCTAATAGCTACGAAGACTATGATAATAGCCTATTGAAGAATGCTTATATCAGTTGTCAGGTGGTAGAGACTAAGGACATCTAGATCTTGAAAGTGCTTTCAAGAAAATATTATACTCTGTTTGATAACGGAAAGGATAATCCTCTTCTCCGGAGCATTTTCTAAAAATCCGCTATCTTCTCTTCCCTGTCAGTTGCTTTATACGAATGAACTTTTTAGGGAAAGGAGTTTCCATTTTTCTCAAAAAACAGCGAAATTTATTTCCCTGAAAGTTCGCTTTCTCCCCTTCCTTAAAACCCGGGTGGAAAACAGGGACTCAAAGAGCCCGTCAGTCTTCATTTTCGCTTTCTCGTTAGCGAAGCGAACGTCTCGATGCTCTTTGTCTCAGCTTCACGCTCCATCGATCTTTTGCCCGCGAAGCTGAACTGGCGCGACGAGAAGGGAGAGCAGAGGTTAGAGGCGACAGGCTAGAGGTTGGAAGAGCGCAAAGATCTTGATCTTCTTACCTCTATCCTCATCCCTCTTACCTCTGATCCACCCCGCCGGCGCGACTGGTGTTCGCGATTGCGTAGGTAATTATGTAGGTCTTATTGTACAATATACTTGTACAGGAGGTGGTTTTATGAAGTACATAGCGACTCGAGACCTGAGAAGCAATCCCTCAGCGGTCTGGAAAACGCTTGATGAGGGATCGGAGGTTATCGTTACGGTTAACGGGAAGCCTAAGGCAATAATGATAAGGGCGGACGAGGATCTCGAATTTCTCATAAAAGCTATTTCCCGGGCAAAAGCTGAACTCGCGGTCGAAAGAATGCGACTCCAGTCTTTGAAGAACGGTCTTGATAGTCTTTCTTCAGAGGAGATTGAGAGAGAGATCTCTGAAAGCAGAAAAGCAGATAGATGAAGATAGTAGTAGACACAAACGTCCTTGTCGCGTCTCTAATAAATCCTCACGGAAGTCCCGCAGGTGTTCTCAATTGTATTCTCTCGAGTCGTGTTCTTCCCTGTTTCGATGCAAGAATTATCGATGAATACGAGAGGGTTCTTCAAAGACCGAGATTTGGATTCAGGAGCGACGATGTCCGGGCGCTTCTGGATTTCTTTGTTAGGGTCGGTTTTTTTGTGACTCCCGAACCTGTCTCTTTGGAGCTTCCAGATCTATCGGATTTACCTTTTGTTGAAGTCTCTAGAGCCACTAACAGTCCGATCGTTACGGGGAATGCGAAACACTTTCCCGCTGATTTCATAACTGTCCTGAGTCCTGCAGCGTTGATTGAGATAGTTCATAGAAGGGCGTGAAGAGCTGTCCTTTTAGAGCAGAAGAGTAGTTCCAACGCGCTGCGCCCAAATTCTCCGTTCCGGAGCTAGGAGCTTTGTTTTTGGTTCAGAAGAGCGAAAGAACGGCCAGTAAAGGCTTCGCCTTCGCCAGTCTGCTTGCGAGACGGAGTCGTACTGGCATCGTGAAGCGATACTGGCGCCGGAGGCGACTGGCGGTTGTTAACAACTCTCCACGCTCCACCGATCTTAAGAACGGTAGGGTCAAGAAATGGCGCGGTGTAAGTACAGACCTTGTGAGGCCAGGCTGTTTACTCCCCTTTCGGGAGAGTGTCCCCCTCAAGCGGGTCATCTCATCCGTTTCCATCTCCTGCCACCTCAAACCGTACGTGCGGATTTCCCGCATACGGCTTTCCTGTGTGCTTCACCTCAAGGCTTATGTGACCTATCGTGCCGGGAGTGCTTTCTGTCGGAGATACCTTATTCTGTAATCATTGTAGATTCCAGTGAT
>NZ_AYTW01000018.1 GCF_002752635.1 Mesotoga sp. Brook.08.105.5.1 | reverse complement strand
CACAATCTTTTTTACATACTCTCACGAGAAGGCGAGAACTCCCTCTCCCCTGTTTCTCGTACTCTCTCCTCCTCTTGTGCTCTCCATGCTCTTCTTTGAAACAGACACCTCCGCCACTTCGTGGCCCTCCTCCCTCAAGCGAGGACCTAAGATCATCATCCAAAGAGCTTGATAAGTCTTGAAGCTCTGCTCGGAGAACGGCGAACCGATAACGGATAACCCTTTCTTATTCAACTCGCACTTGTCACTTGCAACTGTTTCAAAGATCGAGATCCTGGCCAAGAAGCACGAGGATGACGAAGTGAGCTGGTTCTGATAAACTGGATTTCGTCATTCTTTGCGTGATAGGGGTTCTAGCTCTTTGATCTTGACCAACCACCAACCACGTACGACCAACAACCGCTCTTAGCCCAGCCTTGCGTCCCGAGACGGTTTTCTGGGCCTGGGCTCTTTACAGCGTACAGCGGGTCTCCGTTCTTAAGCGATCAGCGGCTCTTTGCCTGCGCCAGCAGACTGGCTCATTCCATTTTTTCTAGGTACGATAGTGTAAAATGCAATAAGGGGGAGGTGGCAGTAAGTGAAGAAGATAGTCGTCAGAGTCATTGCTGGAATTGTTCTGGGCCTGATTAGCTGGGGAGTAGCAGTGTTCATCTTCAGCGATGGAATTGGAGAGTCTTTCTCAGCAATAACGTCGGTAGAAAAAGTAAATGTCTTGATGGAGATTGATCAGAACGGTCTGCTTACGGTAACGGAGACCATAGACTACGTGTTCAACAAAGCTTATAGAGGAGTGTATAGAGAGCTTCCTGCAGACAGAGCCGGAAGTCTGTATAGCTCAATTGAGGTAACAGCTGTTGGCAAAGAGATCAAGTATATTGAGTCTATGGGCAGCGAGTCGTCACGATCAGTTAGGGTATGGTTCGTTCCTTACAATTCTTCGAGCGTTACCCCAGTCAAGGGAGAAGAGAGAGTAAGCGTCACTTACAAATACAGTATTCGAAGAGCCGTGGAGATAGGCACTGACATTGCCCAGATTTTCAGAAAGGTATGGGGTGAAGATACAGCAAGCTGGGTAGGAGAGATTACCGCGAAGATTGTGTTTCCTCAGAATCTAGATATTCTTGACTTCTTCACGCATCCGCCTGTCGAAGTCAATCGTAGTGGAAATACTTTCGATCTGAAAGCAACGAATATACCACCGATGACGTATGTTGAGTTTAGGGCAGTCATTCCAAAGGAACAAGCAAATGCAATGAATATGAGGAATATAGCTCTTGGTGGAGCATTTGATAGGAAATTCATCGATGAAGCAGAAAGGGAAGTTAGTCTAGTTGTCCTCTTTGGAAAGTGGATAATCCCGATTGTAATCGGCTTGCTCACTCCGTTCGTCCTTATTAGGACTCATAGAAAGCATGGGAAGGAAATAGATATCGGCTACTTCGCCGAGTATGAGAGAGAGCTTCCGACGGGTGATGCTCCAGACGTAATCAACGCTGCCGTCAAGAACTTAGCCGGGTTTGTCGACAACGACGGAATTGGCTCCACGATTATGGAGCTGTACAGAAAGGAATACATCGATTTTCAGAAGGGGAAGGGAGACAAGGTAGAGGGAATTGTAATAAAGAATCGAGACGACACAAAACTAAGACCGACCGAAGCGGCCTTCCTGAAATTCATTGATAAATACGACAAGGATGATGTTTTTAACTTCAACGATGTTAAAAAAGAAGTGACGAAGAAGCAGTCCAAGGCGCGTGTTTTCACAAGCGAATTCTCGAAATACAAGAGCAAGGTCAACGATACGGTACGTAAAATGCATCTTATAGATTTGAAGGGCAAGTCAATAGTAAACGGATACTCATTCCTGATGCTCGTTGTATGTGTGCTCCTTCTTGTTTTCTATTCAAAACCTGACCTTGCCCCCATGCGTCTCTTTTCACTCGCATTCTACGGAGTGATCTGGACGGTTAGCTGGGTCATCATATTCCTGCCGAAAGACGTTTTCGGAAGATGGACAAAAGAGGGAAGGCTCTTCTATCTAAGATGGCTTGGTCTGAAGAAGTATTTAGAAGACTACTCCCTCCTGAATGAGAAACCACCCGAGTCAATAATCCTCTGGGAGGAGTATCTGGTGTACGCAACCGCACTCGGCATAGCGGACACCGTAAGGAAGAATCTAAACAAGATCGTGCCTGAGGATGTCTGGAGAGAACAGAGCAGACATCCATACATGTACTATCCCGTTACAGCATATGCCGTGAGCTCCTTCACAGGAGTAACAAGGGCGGCCTCTTCTGCTTCAAGCAGTGGTTCCGGCGGAGGAGGTGGATTCAGCGGCGGTGGCTCTGGCGGTGGAGGCGGTGGAGGCGGAACCGGAGGCTTCTAGCAGCCCGAATATCGTCAGCGCTCCTCGGCTACAGTAAGCTGGTGCTAGATGAGGTTCAGTAGCGAAGTTCAATTGAGATGATCAATTAACCTTATGTTTTCAAAGGGCGAGTTGGTCTCGAGAGCACCGTGATATAATCAATCGGAAGTTACCCAACGGAGGAGCACCCAAGATCAGTAGACGTTCATCAGGGGATTGGAACGGATCGAAAGGCGAGGGTGCCGAAGAAGGCGGAAGCCCCAGCGACCGACTTCTGGGCATACAGGAAAGACCTGTATGACTGTCACGAAGATTGCGTGGAGAGCCGGTGGGTTTGGAATAAGACATTATTTCAAACCATTGAAGTGTTCCCGTTTTCTTCGGGAGCACTTTTTCTTTTTCAGGAGGTGGTTAAGTGCGACTCGCTATAGTAGGCGCTACCGGGGAAGTGGGCCGAATGATGTTGAAGAAACTTGAGGAGGAGGGATTGGCTTCGGCAATGATCGACCTCTTCGCTTCCAGACGCAGCGCCGGAAAGAATCTAGATTTTGCAGGTGCGAGACTTGAGGTCAAAGAGCTTCGCGAAGATTCATTTGACAAAGGATATGATTACGCTCTGTTTTCGGCTGGGGCATCCGTTTCGAAAAGCTTCGCTCCCATTGCCTCAAGAAAGGGAACAGTCGTAATAGACAATTCTTCGGCCTTCAGGGCAAATCAAGAGATTCCGCTTGTTGTACCCGAGATCAATGGGCATCTTATCGAAGGCTACAGGGGAATCATCGCCAATCCAAACTGCTCAACCATTCAGATGGTTATTTCGCTAAGCGGGGTTTATAAGAATTACGGAATTAGGACTATTGTTGTATCCACATATCAGGCGGTTTCGGGGGCGGGGAACAAGGGAATCGCAGAGTTGGAGGATCAGGAACGAGGAGAAGTCACTCCTTCTGTGTTTGTGAGACAGATACACAGAAATGTTGTGCCGGTGATCGGCGATCTGCTCGATTCCCGGTTTTCTTCAGAAGAGGTGAAGATGGTTAATGAAACGAGAAAGATCTTCGGAGACGATTCGATTTCCGTTTGGCCTACAACGGTGAGGGTACCAGTTATTCATGGCCATTCTGAATCAGTTTTCTGCGAGACTATCAGACCATTTTCACTTACAGAACTCCGCGAGACTATCGAGCGTTCTGATCATGTAGTTTACTCCGAGGAGCATATCACTCCGCTCGAAATAGCGGGCTCCGATCTCGTCCATGTTTCGAGACTCAGAAGCTTCGACAGCAATCGTTTCCTACTCTGGAACGTGGCGGACAACATCCGGGTAGGAGCCGCTACGAATGCCGTTAGGATTCTGAAAACCCACATAGGAGGCGCTTGACATGAAAGGGGCATATTACTCGGCAACTGGAAACAAGTTTCTCGTAGTCGATTCGAGAAACATAAGTTTAAGTGAAGAGGAAAAGCGTCTGCTCGTTCTCAAGTATGTTGGTGAGAGCGATGGTGCGATCTTCGTGGAAAGCGGCTTCATGGATTACTTCAACCGTGACGGTCTTAGAGCCGCCTTTTGTGGAAATGGAGCAAGAACCTATGTTCATTTCATTCACGAGAAAGAAAACTCTGGGTCAGTTGAATTCTCGTCACATGCAGGGGTAATTTCAGGGCTGGTGGAAGACGTGGTCTCAGTGAAGATGCCCCCACCCCGCTTTCTTGGTTCCTTTGAAGAGGAGAAGTATCGCGGGGAGATATTAGTTGTGGGCGTTCCTCATCTCGTAATGGAAGGCAGCACAGAAGCCATAGATTGGGGTGCTCTTCTTCCACTCAGACATCTGTATGATTCAAATGTTAACATATATAGCGTTATCGAGGCCGGAAATCTAAGAGTTCGCACTTTTGAACGAGGTGTCGAAAGAGAGACGGGTGCCTGCGGAAGCGGGGCTACTTCAGTTGCGTGGGTATACTCGAGAAAGACAGGCCATAACAAGGTCGCTTTGCAGGCCAACGGAGGACTTCTCACTGTAACCTTCAGAGACGGTGCCGCATATCTGGGAGGAGGTGTAGAGAAATGTTCAGAGGAACTGGAACTGCAGTTATAACGCCCTTTAAGAACGGTAACGTAGATTACGAGGCCTTCAGAAGATTTCTTCAATTCCAAATGGAAAACGAGGTAGATGCGCTTGTAGTACTTGGCACAACCGGTGAATCTCCGACGATAGGTGATTCCGAACGCTCTCAGCTGATAAAGATAGCGGTGCAGGAAGCGAATGGGCTTATACCTGTTATCGTAGGAACCGGAACGAATTCGACTACGAAGAGTATCGAACTGTCGATGAAGGCGTTCGACGATGGTGCCGATGGTGTGCTCGTTGTTGTTCCCTACTACAACAAGCCCACTCAGGAAGGTCTTTACAGGCATTACGGAGAGATCGCCACGCGCGTGCAGGGGCCGATAATCATCTACAACGTTCCCGGAAGAACCGGAGCCAGCATGCTTCCGGATACTATCTTGAGGTGCCTCGAGTTCGCTAATATAGTTGGAGTAAAGGAAGCAAGCGGAGATCAGTATCAGGTGGATTATCTTATCTCAAGTCTCAAGGAAAGGGAGTCCACGTTCAAAGTTTTGTCGGGAAATGATGATCAGGCCTTTCACCTCTGTTGCAGCGGTGGAGACGGTGTAATATCGGTAATCTCCAACATCGCACCCTGGAAGACTTCAACGATGATTCGATCCATTCTACTTGAAGACCTAAAGACTGCCAAAGACTTACATCTCGAGCTACTTCCGATCATGAAGGCATTGTTTGTGGAGTCGAACCCCATACCCGTCAAATATGCGCTAAGCCTAATGGGTTATTGCGCAAACGAACTTCGCCTTCCTCTCAATGAGTTGTCCGACACGAATCGAAAGGTTGTGGAACGTGCTATGAAAGAGAGTGGTGTGCTGTGAGATATGGACTAATCGGCTCTTCTGGAAGAATGGGAAAGGAGATCATTGAAACTTTCAAAGGACATGACCTCGCTCTTGAGGTTAGTGACACCGGTATATTCAGGCACGGGGAACCCGAAATCATAATAGATTTTTCGAATCGCGAAGCTTTGAAGACCGCAATTGAGATGGCTTATCAATTCGGTGCAGGAATCGTTACAGGAACGACTGCTCTAAACCAGTCAGACATTGTCGATCTTAGAAGGCTCGCAGAAAAGGTCCCGGTAGTTCAGAGTTTCAATTTCTCCACCGGTATAAACCTACTGAGAATGATCTTGAAAGAGTATTCATCTCTGCTGGAGGAATTTGAAGCAGAGATAATTGAAGTCCATCACAGCGCGAAGAAAGACGCTCCTTCCGGTACCGCTATCATGCTTAAGGAATCCGTAGGGAGGGATCTGCCTATCCATTCTGTACGGACGGGAGGCATCCCCGGAGACCACACAGTGTTTTTTGCCAACGAGGGAGAGGTTATAGAGATAAGCCACAGGGTCATCTCTCGCAAAGTCTTCGCTATAGGTGCACTGAAGGCTGCAATGTTCTGCGCTGAGAGGGAAAACGGTTTCTACTCCTATGAGGAGGTTGTCAGATGGATGCAGAAACGATAATAAAAATGATAAAAGACTCCAAGAAGAAGACGCCTTCTGTTTGCTACCTTTGCGGTGATCTCGAAGGTTTCAGATCTGGAAACACCACGTTCATTGGAGGAAGGCATTTCGGCATCATCTTTGGTGACCTGAAAGAGATAAGAGAAATACTTGAAACGAACTCCGAAAAGATAACCTCTCACTATCTCGAGGTGAGGGCAAGAAACTCTGCTCTTCCACTGGCTGAACTCGAAAATTATCGTGCAAGGATAGAACCAGGTGCAATAATCCGAGAAACGGTCGAGATCGGAGACAACGCAGTGATAATGATGGGAGCCGTAATTAACGTTGGAGCTGTCATCGGTCGTGAAACAATGATAGACATGAACGTAGTTGTCGGAGGTCGTGCGATAATCGGTGCCAACTGTCATATAGGAGCCGGTGCCGTAATTGCCGGAATTGTCGAGCCACCAAGCGCTACGCCTGTAATCATAGAAGATAACGTACTGGTCGGAGCAAATGCGGTCGTTCTAGAAGGCATAAGGATAGGAGAGCACTCGGTGATTGCAGCGGGAGCGGTTGTGACTAAAGATGTACCCCCGCGTTCGGTTGTGGCCGGAATGCCGGCGAGGGTGATAAAGCAGTTCGACGAGAAAACTGCGAGTAAAACCAGCCTCGTCAAAGAGCTGCGCGAGATTCGGGAGAGCTAGATGATTGTCCAGAAGTATGGAGGCTCTTCTGTCGCCAATGCAGAGAGAATAATGAACGTTGCAACAAGAATAAAGAAACGAGTAGATGACGGCGAAAAGATGATCGTTGTTGTTTCGGCTATGGGAAAGACAACCAATGATCTGATTTCCATAGCCGAAAGCCTGACTCCTGTCCCTGATGAGAGGGAGCTTGCGATGCTTCTTGCGACAGGAGAACAGGTTTCGGCGGCGCTTCTTTCTATAGCTCTTCTTAGTATGGGTGTCCGTTCGATCTCGCACAACGCAATGCAGCTTGATATAAGCACCGTTGGAGATTTCAGCAACGCAAGAATCGCAGATCTTAACCTCGAAAAGATGTATGCAGAACTTGAGAACTATGATGTGATAGTCGTTACAGGTTTTCAAGGTGTCGATCGCGATGGGAATCTTACTACCCTCGGGCGGGGAGGATCGGATACTTCTGCTGTCGCGATTGCTGCAAAGGCTGGGGTCTCATGTGAGATATTCAGCGATGTCGCCGGAGTCTATACCTGCGATCCCAAGGTTCACAAAGATGCGAGAAAGCTCCAATTCATTACATATGACGAAATGCTGGAAATGGCGGCTCTAGGGGCAAGAGTCCTTCACTCGAGATCGGTGGAGATAGCAAAGAAGTACAACGTTGAGATCCTTTGCCTGTCGTCATTCAACGAAGAAGGAGGAACCAGAGTAGTGAGCAGGCTTCCCGAATGGCTGGAACAGCCTGTCGTAACGGGTGCTACGATAGACACAAACCAGCTGAAGATAACGATAAACAAATTGCCCGGAAATACGGATGTTGTCAGCAAGATCTTTCAGGCCGTTGCAGGTTCGAATTTCAACGTTGACATGATATCTATTGTGAATGACAACGAACATATACACCTTGTATTTACTGTTCTCTCGGCCAGTCCGGCGGCGATAAAGAGGACTATAGAAAACGTCCTTGTAGATATCGACAACTGGGAACTCGCAATAGATGAAGATGTTGCGAAGATATCTACGGTTGGCGTCGGCATGAAATCGAGCGCAGGGGTAGCCGCCCGTTTCTTCCTTGCACTCCAGAAGGCTGGGGTCAGGATAATCGCGACTACTACGTCTGAAATAAAGATCTCCGTTCTCGTACCGAAATTACAGGCAAGCACAGCCCTGAAGGCGTTGCTTGACGAGTTCGAATTGTGAGCTGAGTACAATGCTTTCAAACGTATACTCACCATTTCCTCTCGAGATAAAGAGTGCACACGGAATAAGAATCAATACTGACAGGGGCGAGTTCATCGACACATTTGCAGGAATAGGAGTACTCGCTTTCGGTCATACGGATGAAGCAACGATTGAAGCAGTCTCCAGGAAGATGGGAAGGTATTCTCACACATCAAACTACTTTCTCGACGATGATGCCGAAAAGCTTAGTGAGAGTCTCCTGAAATTTGTCAACTCCAGCGGCGAGGTGTATTTTTCAAACTCCGGCACCGAGGCCACAGAAGCTGCGATCAAAGCTGTAAGGAAGTTGAGAAAGGGGAAAATGATTTCCTTTGAAGGTAACTTTCATGGGCGAACCATCGGCGCTCTCTCTTTGACACATAGTGAAATACTGCGAAGGCCTTTCGAACCGCTTCTCCCCGACGTCCTCTTTCTTCCCAAGAATGCGGAGGCATTTTCTGAATCGGTCAAGGAAAATGAAATCGCCGCCGTCTTTGTAGAATCGATACAGGGAAACAGCGGAGTCTACTTGTATCCTTCCGAACTGATCGAAACGATTGAAGTACTCAGGAAGGAGAAGGGCTTTCTAGTGGTCGCCGATGAGATTCAGTCAGGCCTTTGTAGAACAGGCGAATACTTTGGCTATCGGAATTACGGATTGGAACCGGATATTGTAATACTGGGAAAAGCCGTTGGAGGCGGCCTGCCTCTTGGCGCAACTGTCTTCAGAAAGCTATCACCGTTTTCTCTCGGAGATCACGGCTCAACATTTGCTCCGAACCCTCTCAGCCTTGCAGCAGGGCTCTCAGTTGTGTCTAGAATGAATTCAGCCCTTCTCGAAAGTGTTAGAATAAATGGAGCGCGTCTTATGCAAAACCTCAAGAGTCTTCCTTGGGCCAGGGGAGTTCGAGGTAAGGGTCTAATGATAGGAGTCACGACCGAAAACCCTAACGGGGTGAAAGGCCTTGCCTTTGAAAGAAAGGTCTTGCTCAATGTAACTGGAGGGAGCGTAAGGTTTTTGCCAGCGCTTAATATCAGGTCTGAAGAGATTGATGAGATAACGGAAAGGCTGAATTTTGGAGGTTGAGATGATTGATTTTCAGAAGCTTGCTGGTGAATTCGGTACGCCGCTATATGTATACGATGCAGAAAAGATAAGAAAGAGAATCGACAAAGCAAAGAGGGTTTTCGAGGGGCTGGATGCAGAGATAGTCTTTGCGTTGAAGGCAAACAGCAATCCCGCTCTTCTAAAGATAATGGCAGAAGAAGGCATTGGTGCGGATGTTGTTTCAAGAGGTGAGCTCCTCGCATCGAAAATGGCCGGCATGAAGCGAATTCTCTGGAATGGTAACGGAAAGACCCATGGAGATATTGTGCATTTCACAAATCAGGGTGTTGACACTGTCTGCGTCGACTCGCTGCAGGAACTGCCTCTATGGGATGGGATAGATGTCGTGAAGCTTCTAAGAGTCAATCCGGATGTTGACGCGCACACTCACCCACATATCTCGACAGGACTCAAAGCCCACAAATTCGGAGTTCCAATCGAAAAGGTCGAGACGGTGGCCGACAGGATCGATGGCCTACATCTTCACATTGGATCTCAAATCACCGAAGTAGAACCATTTGTTGACGCCTATTCCAAAGTTCTCGAATGTGCTAAGCAATTCGGTTTCAAGCACATCGATCTCGGCGGGGGCTGGGGTATTAACTATGAAGGCGAAGAGCTTGATATAGAAAAGTTGCGGGCGGCCGTCTCGGGAATGTTCTCTGACTTCAATGGGAAACTGATTTCAGAGCTGGGTAGATTCATCATCGGTCCGGCAGGATACCTCGTGACTTCAGTAGTGAGTGTTAAACCCTCGGAAAAAATCTTTATCGTTACCGATGCAGGGATGAATGCACTGATAAGACCTGCCTTATATGATGCTCATCACGGCGTTATAGTCCTCTCCGGCACCAAGAAGACGGCAACTGCCGATGTTGTCGGTCCTCTTTGCGAAAGCGGCGACATACTTGCAAGAGGCCGGAAGCTCGAAGTGCCTATACCAGGTACGGCAATCGTATTCGAAAACGCCGGTGCCTACGGCTTTTCTATGGCAAACAATTACAATGGTATGCCGCTGCCCGCAGAAGTACTCGTCGATGGTGATTATGTCAAACTTATCCGCAGACGCCAAAGTATAGAAGAACTCTTCACAAATGTGAAGCTGTGAAGAACCGTTCTTCGTGAGCCTTACAAGGGAAATAACATCTGGCGTCCGACGACTCAATTGAGAAAAAACACTTTCGAGACGTTCGCTACGCTCACGGAGAAGGCGAGTGAAAAGTCAGTCACTGCTGGAATTAGACGCAAGGCGCCGAAAGAACATCGGCGGACGCAAGGCTGGCTTCGCCAGGTCGCAATGCCCGGAGAAGCATCCGGGGACGCAAGGCTGCCTTCGGCAGGAGGCGATTTTGAAGCCTGTCTGTTCGCACAGACCAGTTTCGGCTTTGCGAGACCAATAAGAAGCATCGAGAAAGAGCTGGTAGAGACGGTCGCTGCGCTCACGAGAGAACCGAGATCCTGACCGTTATTATGTCAGAATCACATAAAAAACGGCTGTCATCCCGTAGAGCCTGCTCTGACGTGATCCTGTTCAGGGCAACTGATTGGGATCTCGAGTCATAGATCCGCTGAACGATTTGATGAGAAGTCCTCCGTCAGCCGTCCAAGAGCAAGGACCCGTCCTCCGATAAGATCAATCGAGAAAGAGCATTGTCGAGACATTCGCTGCGCTCACAAGAAAGCGAGAGAAAAGCCAGTCTGCTTACGCAAGCCAGTCACCTTCGGTGGCCAGTCAGGCTTCGCCTGGCCAGTCTTTGCTTCGCAAAGGCCAGTTCCGCTTCGCGGGCAAAATAGCCGTTGGACGCTTAAGAATGAGGACCCGCTGAGCGCTGACGAAGACAACGTTGTACGTCAACGGTCTGCCGTCCTCCGAGAAGACCGAGACCGCTGAACGCTTAAAAGCGGTGAACCCGCTGAACGCTGTGAAGAGCCGCTATGCGCTTAAGATCAAGGCCCCGCTGAACGCTGTGAAGAGCCGCTATGCGCTTAAGATCAAGGCCCCGCTGGACGCTGTTTAGAGCCGACTTTGAAAGCAAACCCGAGAACCTTTTTCTTAAGGAAAGAGCACTGTCGAGACGTTCACTGCGCTCACGAGAAGACAAGAACTCTCTCCTGTTTCTCGTACTCTCTCCTCCTCTTGTGCTCTCCATGCTCTTCTTTGAAACAGACACCTCCGCCACTTCGTGGCCCTTCTCCCTCAAGGAGGACCTAAGATCATCATCCAAAGAGCTTGATAGGTCTTGAAGCTCTGCTCGGAGAACGGTGAACCGATAACGGATAACCGTTTCTTATTCAACTCGCAACTTGTCACTTGCAACTGTTTCAAAGATCGAGATCCTGGCCAGGTACACGCCAGCTACTGAAAGTGAGAAATGGCTTTCATCCCCGTAAAGCTGCTCCTAAATCCGCTCGCTTTGGTCATCCCGTAGAGCCCGCCCTGAAAGCCTGCCCCAAAATACTCCTGTTTGGGGTCTCCTGTTCAGTGCAATTGCAAGGGATCTGCTTTCTCTCCTTGTTCTTCGTAGTCTCGAATATGGTCTTTCTCGAAGCGAAGCTTCATCTCAAACTCAAAGCGTCTTCTCGCTTTCTAGGTTCGCTTTCGCTCCGTTGGAGAATGGCTAAGCGATTACGGATAACCGTTCATTCTTTTCAGTTGCATCTTGTAGTACTTGCAGCTGCTAGAAAATCGACGAGCCCTTCGGCTCGACTTCTACAAGTTCGATGATTAGTCCTTCTTCTACAACTATTCTTCTGTATGCCAGTTTGCCGTCAGTTTCCACTGCCCTCTTCGTGGTGAGTGAAAGAGTGTTAAGTGAATAATCGATCGCATCGCTATGTCTATGACCAAAAAGAGCCAATGCTACGTTGCTCCTAGTGAAGAGATCAAGCAGCTCTCGTCTCTGTTCAGTCTCCTCAAAAAAGATCCATCTGTCATCGTAGAAGTTGTGATGGCCAAAGAGTATGATTTTCTCGCTTCCTATTCTCTTCAATTCTTCTGTTATCCATTCCATTTGTTCTTCAGACACTACTCCGCTCACAAATCCATACTCTGAATCGGCCGTATTTAGGCCCAAGAAGTGCCATGAACCCCACTCGAAGCTGTAGTAACAAGGCCCAAATAACTCTTCCCACAATTCCATCCCATTTATCCTGCCTGATCTTTGTGTATCGTGATTACCCGGAACAATAAACACGGGAAAATCACAATATTCAATGGTCTTCTCCTTTATGAATTCCCAGTCAGTTGTGTAAGCAAGGGCGGAACTGGAAAGATCGCCTGTTATCAGCATGAGATCGGGGCTCTCTGCCCTGATCTCGTTCAGCAGTCTCTCGAACAGGAGCATATTCTCCGGCTTGCTTAGCAGGTCGAGATGTGGATCGGTAAGATGGACGATGGTAAAGGATTCATCAAGAGACCCTACTCTGACAGCATTTTCTTCCAGCTGCCTGTAAACTACCCCGGAACTCGCTGCAAGAACCTCGAGGGAATAAAGACCTTCAGTAATTCGATCTGGAATTACGTACGTGTGTTCAGCGATCTGCGATAATTCATATGCGTTTCCCGTTCTGCCCATTAGTCTTGCTCTTTGCTGTGAATAACCTTCCTTTGTTATTACCTCAAGAATGCGATTATCACTGAGATATGGGAAAGCGAATCGCGGAGAAACGATGAATTTCTCTTCAGCAGAAATGCTCTCAGATGAAGGCTTTTCCTTCAGCGAGGTGCTTGTCTTAACGATATTCCATCCGAGATTTGTCTTCATTGTGAAACCCAGTGTACTTTCATCGAGCCAGAATGGATTCGTGGTCAAGAAAATGTCCTTCGTTGCTGCAGTAATCGTATAGTCGAAGAGATCCATGATGAAGACTTCGACTTCTCCTCTGTAATCGGCAACAAATGAAAGCTTTGTACCATGGGGTGACCATACCGGAGAGAATTCGTTGAATGAACTGCTGAGAATTCCAGTTGTCTTACCGGTTCTCATATTGAAAGCCACTATGTCCCAGTCTTTTCCGTTCCAGTGCTGGAAGGCAAGATCGTTACCTGTAGGGGATAATGTAGGTGACCTCGCATTCTCAGCGACAGTCGTCCTCTCACTGGACGACAAATCCTGTTTCACAACAAACCATTTGCCATCTCTTCTTTCCGAGTAAAGCAAGAAGTCCTTCTTGGGAGAGATTACGGGTTCAATCTGGTCATATGACTCCGATGTCAGAGTCCTGATTTCTTTGGTTGCTGCGTCATATGAATATATCTTCCAGTCAGCGTTTTGATCATCAGGCAAGATTCTTCCTGCAAAGAGCAGCACATTGTCCTTGAGGTAAGGGAATTCGGCTTCCCCCGGGAAGGGTATCTTGCTTGACACGTTTCCCTGAACGAGTTCATAGATTGCAGGCGGATAGTTTTTGGTTCTTGTTCCCTTTTCCTTGTATAGGCTAGCAAAAACCTGTTTTCCATTTGACGCCCCAGCAATGTTAGAAGAAAAGAAATCATTATCGGACGATGACAGCTGAGTTATGGCTTCCACGTTCTCAGGAAGTACGAGATCTCTCGTCTCTTCTTTCTTTGTGGTTTCAGGTTCTTCCTCTGTCGGAGTGAGTAGGTCCTTTCTTGTAATTGTAGTTAAGAACAAGATCCTGTTTTCTGTCTGTTCACGAATATCTTCGTCAATGGTGGGTCTGACATAGAACTCCCCTTCATTATCCTGGATCAGGACTCCCTGTACTGCAACGAAGCTTCCATCGCCAAGAGCAGATATGTCTATGCCGGCATAGTCATAGAACTTCACTCTCATTCCAGAAGATACGCTGTCGAAATCACGGTCTGACGGTCCAGTCAACCAGAATCCCCTGGTGATTGTTTCATTGTCGTAGGCGCTTATCTTCCCGAAAATCATCACCAACGAACCTTCGAGATTTCTAAGCTGGCTCTTTGCAGAATCTGTAAATATGATCGCAGGATCCGGCAATGTCTCTCCTTTTCTGATTATCTCAATATCATCAGGAGAGGCTGGTCTTATGACAAGGCTGTTTACATCTGTTGTATAGCCGACCGTGGTGAGTGTTCCCTTTACTCGTACAAGATCACCTTTTTCTACGAGCGGCTCCTTGAAACCTTGAGCATAGATGAGGATACCGGCGCTCTTGTCCGTCAGAGCGAAGTAATTAGCCGAGTCGTGCCAGAGGCCTGAACTAACCATTGCTATCCCTTCAACCTCAACGATGTTGTCTAGAAACAAGTACCTACCTTCGGATCTCTGTCGAATATCATTGATAGTAACGGTTATCGGGTCTGTGCTTTCGGCAATAGCTTCTTTTTTCACTTGCCTTTCTTGAGGAGATAATAATGTGAAGATGTCGTAGCTGCCCGCACCATCAGGTCTGTTCAATCCCGAAAAATACAGTATCTGTCCATCGGTCCACAGACTTCTTTCGTCGAGAAATGTATTCATTTGCTCTCTAGGATGCTCTATACTCCTGGTGTAAGGGTCCCAGCGATAAATATCGTAGCCTCCGATTGAGTCATCCCTTGCCGAATCAAACCATATAGAACCGTCAGGAGCAAGGAATACCGACCATTCATCGCCGCCGGTGTTAAGAAAGCTGAGATTCTCTGGCGATGACCATTTCCCGTCGATTGATTCAGATCTCCAAATATCTCTTCCTCCGATAGGCTCCTTTCCGTTGAAGGTGCCTCCCGACGTGAAATATGCGATAGTCTCGTCTGAGTTCACCCATATATCCCATTCCTTCTTATCCGTGCTGAGTTCAGCAACTAGAGTTCCTTCTTCCCAGCCACCCTTTTCTTCATCAAATACCGATCTGTAGAAATCATAGTCAGTATCGGCCGAGTATCTACCAAAATACATAACCAACACTCCGTCATTTTCTATCACACAGGGGTTAATCTCGTACTCCGATGTATTGATATCGCCCGGAAGCCACTGTGGTTCAGCCCATTCTCCGTTTTCAAGCGTTGTGTAGTAGATATCGTAGTTTGTCCCGGCGAAGTAAAGAATGTCGTCGTGAAGCCACGGCATCCTCTCTATTCCACTCGAGCAAAATGGCAACATCTGCACTTTTATCTGACCAAAAGTCATGATGCTCATGAGTGCGATTGCCAAAACGAGCAATGTTCGTTTACCTTTCAAAGTTTTCACCACCTTTAGTCGTCTTTCATAATGGGGTGCTGCTAATGATTAACTTGAATAGGTTCATGTGTTCTTCCGCTTTCATATGCTGCTAGAGCCACTCTTAGAGCTTCAAGCCCATCTTCTCCTGAGGTCAAAGGCTCTCTTTTCTCGACTACAGAATCAACGAATTCCTTAACCAGCGCTCTGTCGAAACTGTCTCCGAAATTCTCCCAGAAGACTCCTCTCTTGTTTGAGAAGACTCTCAGCTTCGCATCAAAGGCGCTTATCTTGAGCGAACCGTCTGTACCGACAAGATTGAGAGTGACATCTCCCCAGTAAGGATAGGCTTCAGGTCTTGACCAGCTGCAGTCGAGACTCATGAAGGAATCGTTAGAAAGACCTAGCAGGAGGAGGCCACAGTCTTCAACTGGGATGTCGTAGATGAGTCTGGCGTATTCGGCCGATACCTCTTCAATCTCAACATCTAGTAGCCAGCGGATAATATCCACAACGTGAACGGTATGATCCATAACCGCCCCTCCGCCGGAAAGCTTCTCATCCACGAACCATCCTCCGGGCATTCTTCCATGATTTGTAGCCGAGACCGAGAGGATTCTGCCGAGCCTGCCGGTTTCTATTTCCTTCTTTGCCTGCTGAATCGACGGAGCGTATCTAACGGGGAAGGCCATCTGAAGGACGACGTTGTTTTCTCTCGCCGTCTGCAGCATCGATCTCGCGTCTTCTTCAGTTGTGGCAATGGGTTTTTCACACAGCACGTGTTTGCCATTAATCATTGCAAGCTCCGCATATTGCTTATGGAATGAGTTTTCGGAAGTAACTACGACCCCATCCGAGTTTTCAATTAGCTTCAGAGGATCGTCAAAGCGTTCTATGCCGAAGAGATTCGAGGTCTTTGCGCTTCTAGAAGAATCTTGATCAAATACACCCGTAATGCTTGTTTCTGAGAGAGACTGAATCTGCCTTATATAGCTGTATCCGTGCGTGTGGGCTATTCCAAGAACCCCAATCCTGAACACCTACACCACCTCCAGGAGCTTCACAGGTCTCCCGCTTTCTGCAGATCGGTTGGCGGCCAGCGAGATCTTCAACGCCTCAATAGCCTCATTACCATCAACGGGAACCTTTCTTTCTTCTTTCACCGCTTCTATGAACTTCTGTATGTGTAATCCATAAGGATCATTGGCTGTGGGGGTGCTCTTTGAGAAAGACGGGAGATCCTTAGACGCAGTCTGCACCCTAATAGTGAAATCCTCATCGCTGTCGTAGGTTATCATTCCATCTCTACCCACGAATTCGAAAGAAGTTGTGAATTTCGAAGGAGCGTTTTCCGGCTCTGCCCAGCTGCCCTCGACATGTGCCAGCGAACCGTTTGCGAATTTGACGACAGCTATGGCATGGTCTCTGTTTCTGCCTGGATGAGAAGGAGTGTTTTTCACGCTTCTTGCGGTTATGGACTCTACTTTTCCCAGGACCGTTCTCAAGAAGTCGAAGTCGTGAATGGAAAGATCAAGAAGAACTCCGCCGCTTCTAGCGAGTTCGTCGAACCAATTGTTCCAGCCGTGCTTTGGAAAGACACCACCGCGATACATCCTTGCCATGACCACCGTGCCTATCGCTCCGTCTTCCATAAGGCTCTTTGCCCTAGAGTAAGAGTCAAAGAATCTCACTACATGATTCACACCCAGCAGAACGCTGTTTTGCTTGCAAACCTCAACCATTTCTAGAGCGTCTTTGAGAGTACGAGCTATTGGTTTTTCGCAGAAAACATGCTTCCTGTTTCTTGCTGCTTCCACCACAAGATCCCTGTGTGTATCCGTAGGTGTACAGATACTGACTACCTCTATTTCGTCATCGGTGAGTATCTCCTCCACAGTGGATGCTTTTGAAGAGGTGAGTCTTGCACATTCCAGAGTCTGTTCCCTTGAGAGACTCGCTACTGCTTTCACATTGACGTCTTGCAGGCTGCTGTACGCAATGGAATGAACCTTTCCCATCATTCCACAACCGATAATCCCAACGTTTGTCATACAAGTTCCTCCCGAAATACTCTATATTTTCAAGTTAATCGTCTCGATATCGAGAAAATCACTTTCCTTCAGATCGAGTTCCTGGATGACTCTTTTCAGATAGCTCCTCTTGGAAACCTGCTCAGGTATGTGGGAATCTGTTCCGTAGGAGAAAGCAACTCCCGATCGTTTCATAATATCCAGAACTTCTAATCGCGGCGTTTTTGATGGCTCATGTATTTCGAGTGCAATATCGTTTGCCTCGAGATCCTTTGCCAATCGCGAGTACCAGTCAAACGTGAAGTACTTGTGAATGATCTGCCGTTCAATCTCCCTCTTCTTGTCGAATCCCGGATCGTGATCAAGAAGAGGTAGAAGCGGGAGATAGCCCTCGACGTGCCCAAGAATCTGAAAGCCTCCTCTTCGTGCATTTTCGGCAATGATACCTTTGTAAGCTTGCCAGTAATCTTCACTGTTTGTTCCCTCTAGCGGAACTCTGTGAAGACTCGCAATGATGTACTCTATTTCGCCCATCATAAAAGGGAGTAGTATGCCGCTCTTCCCGAGCCCGGTTTCCACGCCGAGATGAGCGGAGATGCCGAGCCTCCTGGCGCTTTCTTTGAATGCTCCGAAGGCCTCAAGATAGTCTTTTGTGAATTCTATGCTGGATGGATGGTTTAACTCAAAGTGATCAGTCACGCCACATACACTTACATTGCCTTCCAAAGCTTCAAGAAGCCGGGAAAAAGTCATCTCTCCGTCTGAATAGCTTGTGTGCAGATGATAATCAAGTTTTGTCAGATTCAATTTTCAAACCTCATTTCTTCAGTGAAATTCCATCGAAATCGACAGATGATTTTATGTTAAGTAAATCGAGGGTTGTTGGCGTAATGTCGACTAGAGTACCTCTCTCTACACAGTTCTTTGTCTTGTGAATATCTCTAAACATGAACACGGAGGGCTCCTCGTGGAAAGTTCCGTGATATCCGAAAAAAGACCCGGGCCTTCTCGACTTCAATGAGTTTGAATATCCTCTTTTCAAACAGAAGGCGATGTCAGCATACTCGGGGTTGTGCAACTTCTTCATTTCTTCTTTTGTATAGACTCTATCTGTTACGCTGATTTTCCTCAGAGCATCCACGAGCAGAGCTGTCCTATTCATTGCTTTTTCCGTCAGAGTGTAGATGTTTACGGTTGGGTATTTGAGCATAAGAATGTCAGTCTCTTTAGAAACCCTCTTTCCTTCCTTACCAAGTTCGGCTTCGAGACCGATCCTGGCAATAACTTCACCTAGATCAAGATCCGTAGGATTTTCGGCCAATGACATGGAGTGATCGGAACTAATGACTATAACGAATTCTCCAAATGTCTCTTCAAGAAAGTCGGCTAAAAGCTTCAACTCGCCATCTATCTCTTCCAATTCTCTTATCGTCTTGTGGTGAAGAGGTCCGTATCTATGCCCCGCACTATCCAGAGACTGATAGAGGCAGAAGATAGCGTCATACTTCTTTTCTTTACTCTCCTTTGTTAGCGCCTTCCGTATTGCATTGCTTCTGTTTCCGTCAACCTGGACATGCTTCACTCCCTTTCTTCCCTGAAGCATGAAATGCTGTATCGAGAGGATGGTGTAGTTGTTTTCGTATAAACAGTCGGTTATTGGCGCTCTTTTGAGATCTCTGAGTCTACCCTCCACTCTCATCTCTTCTCTGTTCAGGATAGTGTTGGAGTATATGCCGTGTTTTTCGGGATATACACCCGTCAATATGGTGCTCATCATGGGTGTGGTAAGTGTAGGAAAACACGATCTCATATTCCTCACCACGGAACCAGTCTTGGCAACACTATCCAGGAAAGGAGTCCTGGCCTTCTTCAACACCTCCGGACCAAGCGAATCGATAGTAACGAAGAGGAGAGGGATATTCTTCATTTCAGGACCAGCCTCGAAACGACGGGCAGATGATCCGAAGCGTATGAAGCTACAGTGAACGCATCGACGATCTCGAAATAGTGATTCACGAAGATATAATCAATCTGCCGGCCCGGTCTATCTGCCGGTATCGTATGAAGACTCTTGTCAAGCGCATGATTCACCGAATTGAAGTGGTTAAAAAACTCGGGGACACCGTACTGCAGATCATACCACTCGGCGTTGAGATCGCCGGCAATAATCGCCGGAATCTCTTCGTGCTCAAGATACACCTCGAGAATCTTTCTGAGTTCCGTCTGGATTTCCATGATCCCGCCGAGACCGAGATGCGTGCCCATCACCAGGACTTCCCGGCCCTCGATCTCTGTGACGATTGCGGAACAACCTCTATCCACGGCAAGCATCCATTCTGGTCTCGGGAGCACAAAACCAAATTCGGCCGTTATCGGGAATTTACTGAGAACAGCGTTGCCGTAGTTGCTCCTGCCCTCCGCCAGACTGAAGAAGTAGCTCATGTTGAGTTCCTTGGCAATAATCTCTGCCTGTCTCAGTCCTGCGCTCCTCGGATTTTCCTGATCGACTTCATTGAGAATAAGAATATCTGGATCTACTTCCCTTATGGTCTCGACAACTCTGGAAAAATCCAGGACACCGTCTATTCCCAATCCGTGCCTTATGTTGTAGGTCATGACAGTCAGAGATGTTCCCATCAGAGTCCCTCCAAGGAATATTGAAAACATAAAGCAAAAAACTATTCTGCGCATATAATCACATCCAATAGTCCGCAGATCTTTCGAGGAATCTCCTTCAAATGGTAAAATCCCGTGAAGACATGCGATCCTTTGCCGTAGGCAATTATAGGCACATAGGCAGCAGTGTGGTCGTTACTCGACCAGCTCAAGGAAAAGTCACCATCGGGTTTGCCATAAGGCACCGCGACTCCTCCGGTCTCGTGGTCTGAAAGCACGATCAATAGATCGCTTTCCAAAGAGAGCTGTGAAAGCAAATAAGAGAGTACGTCCCTGAAGGCAGCCAGTTCGGCCAGCACGGCCTCTGAATCGTTGACATGAGAAGCATCGTCAATTCTGCCGGCCTCAATGACGAGTAGCTTGTTTCTCTCTTCCTGCATGAATACAGCTAAAGCCCTTTCGACCATTTCCAAGAGAGTGGGCTCACCGGGAATCAATTCATTCTCAAAGCTTTTGTCTCCCATGGTTACAAGGGCAACGGTTCCCTTCAGCATTTCGGAATCCGGAGATCCAATCTCCTCGAAATTCAGTCCAAGAACCCTGTAGCCGCTGTCTATGAGTTCGTGTATTCTGCTTCTTGGCGTCGGTTTCTGAGTAAAGGGATTGATTCCCAGCTCTTCAAGACCACCGGCAAAGAACAAATCGAGGGGACTTTCCATTAGAAAGTCTGTAATTACATCCGTTTCCTTCCTTTGCGCATGAGCGTAAAGGGCTGCCGGAGTGGCGTCGTAGTAACGTGTGTTTGTAACCAGGCCGAGCCACCAACCCTTGTCTTTCAGGATATCCGCCAGCGTCTTCACTTCTTCTCCTAATGCATTCATGCCAAGATACCCCGTCAGTGTCTTCACACCGGAAAAAAACGCGGTTGCGGCGGCAGCCGAGTCGGTTACAAGATTATCTAGAGCCTCATTTCTGCCGATACCGACTACGGGACTGTGGCTTCCCATGACTTCTCCAGTTACCAGTTCCGATATGTATAGATGGTTAAAACCCATCCCGTCACAAATCAGGATGACGATATTCTCAGGTCTACTGCTTTCCAGCGAGAGAAAAACAGAAGAAAAGAATACTAAAAGCATAAAGAGAGTCGAGAGCTTTTTCATATTACCACCCCTACTAGCCCTTCAAACCGGTCATCGTAATACCCTCGATGAATTGCTTCTGCAATTTGAGATACAGCACCACTATCGGTATAACGGCCATTGCGGCGGCCGTGATCTGAAGGTGCATCAAATCCCCGTAACGCTGGGTGAAATACTGTACTCCGAGTTGAACAGTCCTGTGTTCATCGTTGTTAACAACCAGAAGAGGCCACAGGAAAGCGTTCCAGGTCGCCATAAAAGAGAAGATCGCCAGCGCAGACAGTGGTGCTCTTATGTTTGGAATCACGATGATTCTAAAGATCTGAAACTCGGAGCATCCGTCTATCCTGGCCGCATCTATCAAGTCGTCGGGAATAGTGACAATGAATTGCCTCATGAGAAATACGCCGAAGATGCTTACTGAACCCGTTATAATCAGAGCCAAGTAGGTGTCTACGAGCCCCAGATTGTAGATCATGATATACAGCGGGATTATGGTAACAGGAAAAGGAATCATCATCGCGCCGAGCAGAGTCTTGAAAATCGAGTTTCTTCCTCTGAACCTGTATTTTGCAAAGGCAAAGCCGGCGAGGCTGGATGTGAGCAATGTGAGAGTGACCGCAACGGTAGTTATTAGAATGCTGTTCAAGTAATACCTCAAAAAAGGAACGGAACTGAATACTTCGGCGTAATTCTTTAGGGTGAATCTGTCAGGCAGGAACTTAGGGGGGAATCTCATAAGCTCACTTTGATCTTTGAATGTAGACAAGATCATCCATACAAAGGGCATAATCATTATTATTGAAAATGCTATCAAGAGAGTATATGAAATAGAATATACAATTATGTTGCTCTTCCTCTTCGATCTCAAGGTCACTCCTCCTTGAAAATCTTTGTGACCCTCATCTGAACAAGAGTAATCACCAGTATTATTGCAAACAGAACGATTGACATTGAACTAGCATAGCCCATCTGTAGCTTATTGAATCCCGTCTGCCAGATGTAGAAGACAGCCGTTTTCGTATCTGCATTTCCTCCCGTCATCATGTATATCTCCGTGAAAACCTGAATCGCGCCGATCGTCGAAGTTATGAACACAAAAACAAGAGAGGGCTTCATGAGCGGGATTATGATGTTCTTGACCTTCTGCCAACGCGTTGCTCCGTCGATATCCGAGGCTTCCAGAATGATACTAGGTATGTTGTTCAGCCCGGCCAGGAAGATTATTATGCTGTATCCAACGGACCTCCAGACTGAAACAAACACAACTGACCAGATGGCTATTTCGGGATTGCCCAGCCAGTTTATCGGCTCCGCCCCGAAGAGTCCTATGAGATAATTCGCTACTCCGTAATACGGATGATATATCCATGTCCAGATAACGCTTATCGCAACAACCGATGTCACGGCCGGAAGAAAGTATATCACTCTGAATACGCTCTTGAACTTCGGGATAGAGTATATGAGGAGAGCAAAGAAAAAGGAAATTACGATTTTCACGGGTATAACGCCAAGAGCATACTTAAAGCTTATCCAGAGCGATCTCAGAAAATACTCGTCTGTAAAGGCCTTCCTGAAGTTCGCAAGCCCCACGAATGGTTTGTTCGGCACGAGGATATTCCACCTGTGAAACGAGATAAAGAAAGCGAACATTGCCGGGAAGAAAGTAAGAAAGCAGACTCCAAACAGGGACGGCAGAATGAAGAGATACGGAGCCCTCTTCTTATCCGGAATCAGTCTTACGACGGCAACGAGAACCACAACGCTGCCGATCAAAGAGATCCACCATCCGTAACCGGCAATGCCCAGGAAATCGAGGAAGAACTTTGATCTTAGAACCTCCTGCCATTCAGTTCTCATGAAGATGATCGTGATGTTCAGCACCAGCAAAGAGACAGCTGTTCCAAGAAGAAATGAGATCTTCCCTATCGCAAGGAACAGTGCAAAAAGGCAGACCAGGACAATATAGACGGGCAGGAGGTTAAACGCACCCCAAAAAGAGAAGTCAGCAACCCTATACACAACTTCTCCCGATGCGTAGGGCAGGAAGAAAGAGAGAATTATTAGTAACAACCCTGCAGCTATTAAAATTTTACTCAGTGAATTATCTGATAGCTCTACCATTGAAAGACCTCCGAATCAGGCTTGCCGCTAGACCCCGGTTTAGGATCAGAATATTCCAAAGGTCTCTTCGAGATACTGGTTGATTTCGTTTATCGCCTTCTTGAGCGCTTCCTCAGGATCGGCCCCTTTGTTGATTATGCTGTTGTACGCCGTTTCCCTAAGAAGAGCCGCCGGATTTCCCCAACCGGCAGAGAACGTTGGCACAGCATAATTCAGTGAATCCAGAATCGGGCTCAACAAAGGATCATCTGCAAACTCGGGATCATTGATCACGCTATAATAAGAAGGGAGTTCTCCTGTATCTTTGAACCACAGTTTCTGGGCTTCGGGCGAGCTTATAAAAGCAAGCCACTTCGAAGCGATCTCCGGAGTTCTGCAATCGCTCATGAGAACAAGAGCCCAGCTTGTCAAAACCGAGCTTCTGCTTCCTGTCTCGGGGTGCGCCGGAGGGAGTGCGGTTCTGAATTCGAGATCGGGATGCCCGCCGACCTGGAAAGAACCGACCATTGCTCCATGTCCGAACACCATAGCTTCTTTTATCTGTCTGAATCCCGTCCACCTCGAACCAAATTCCGGTACATATACTTCATGTTTCAGCACTGCATCAGTCAAGAATTTCAGGCCTTCAAGCTGAGCATCTTCGTATGCGACTTTCTTTTCTTCATCGCTTGCCCAGAATGTTGCGCCTGCCTGCCTCATGAAACTCTCAATAACCGGTTCGTAGCCTTCAATTCCCAGCCCTGATTGAACCATCTTGTTTCCTTCCCAAATCGTCAGCTGTTTTGCGTACTCAAGGAGTTCGGTCCAGTTTTGAGGAGGGCTATAGGGGTCAAGACCCGCCTGTTCGAAGAGATATGGATTGTAGAAGAGAACAATTGTCTGAACATCTGTCGGAAAGCCGTACAGCTGACCATCGATAATCAGCTTGTCAATAGCCGCTTCTATGCACTTCTCTCTCATCTCTTCCGCCGTGGCGACACTTGCATTTATTGGTTGAATCAATCCATAACCGAAGAACTCCTCCATCGCCGTGGCTGGAATCTGTGCGACATCTGGCCCACTTCCCGCTGCCAGAGCAGCAAGTAGCTTAGTCTTATACTCTGAATATGGTATTGTCTGAACCTTGATTTCTACATCGGGGTTTTCCTTCATGAACTCTGAAGCCATTTCCATGATAATCATCGCTCTGCTCGGTGAATGGTGCATCCAGTGGACGATAGTTGTTTTTGCCATTGCAGAAGTAATCAAGAGCAACGAGGCAACAAAAAGTATCATAACTCTCTTTCTCATAAAACGCACCTCCTAAAAGACTCCCAGTATTCTCCCTACTGAAACAGCGAGGGGTGTTCTCAAAAGCTTCTGTTCTGTAACCTTAAGAATCATCATTTCGAGCTCGGTGTGGCCCAGCGACATATCGAACACTTTCTTTCTAAGATAATCAACCGCTTTGTCGGAGAAGAAAGGATTGCGGCTGTTGAGCACTATCGTTTCAAGCCCGAGCAAGTCGACAACATTTGCGATAGCTGCTGCAAGTTTGTCAAGTAGTTGTTGAAAGGCTCTCACGTATTCTTCGTTGCTGTTCTCCGAATATAGTTCATTGAGAAACCGCAAGAAGGAACGATCGTCCATTTTCAGACTTCCGTTCGGCACCAACCCGGAGAATCTGTCGTGAAGGTTTTTGGGATCGAAAAAGGCAGCAACACAGCCCTTTTTGCCGCACCAGCATTCGGGACCGGAAGGGTCTACCTGAAGATGGCCGAATTCTCCTGCTCCGCCATGTGGACCTCTGAAAATCCTTCCGTTAAGCACGAGAGAAGCTCCGAACTCCCTGTCTATATATAATGCGTCTCTTAAGGGAATAGAGCCCAGAAGCATTTCTGAAACCAGCAGGGCGTTAGCGTCATTCTCTATCTCAAGTGTTGTTTTCCACTCATCGCTTAGCTTCTTAAGATTTACCGTTTCACTCTGCGTGTAGAAGCTCTTCACGACATTGCCTGTCGATTCATCCACGATCCCCGGAGTCACGATGCTGAAAACGAGAACCGCAGAGATACTCTCATCGAAGCTGTTCCGAATAATCTTAGGTATTTCGTACAGTTTGTCCAGAACATCATATCTTGAATGATCCAGAGATCTTGCGTGCTTAACTCTGCCTGACAAATCGCCCAAGACTATGTTCATCGTTTTGGAATGTATGTGAACTCCGCCGACAAGCAACTCTCCGTTATTCACATTCAGCACCGAATACGGTCTTCCCTTGTGTGTGGACGGCACCGGAGGGCTATCCAGAACAAAGCCCTTTTCAATGAGTTGCTGAGTGAGTCGCGAAATAGTAGCTTTGCTCAAATTCGTTGCTTTGGCTATGGATTTTCTTGACAATCCGCCTTCATTCCTCCAGAGTTCATAAAAGACATCCTTTTCCGCCTTGGACAAACTATGCAAAGCCATCACCTCTCGAAATCGGAATCAAAGCCTGCTCACCATCAAAGACAATGAACAGGCTCGGCAAAAAGAGACAGGTTCTATTCTAGTTTGGCAATGAAAAGATCGTAGCTGCCCATACCATTGGGTCTGTCAACAGTCGAGAACACTATTATTGTGCCATCTGTCCACAAACTTCTTTCATCGTAGAAAGAATTGATCATCATCTCGGGATGACCAATTTCACCCGTAGAGGGATCGTAGAAATAGATGTCGTAGCCCCCTATGGAATCGTCTCTTGATGAATCAAACCAGATCTTTCCTTCAGGGTCGACGAATACAGACCATTCATTGCCACTTGAACTGACTTCATTTACTCTTGTCGGGGTAGACCATTTGCCGTTTTCCTTCTCGGAAACCCAGATGTCTCTCACGCCTGTTGGTTCTAGTCCACCAAAGGCACCCTTTGTGGTGACGTAGGCCTTTGTTTCATCGCTATTTACCCATATCTTCCAGTCTTGAGTCTCTGTGCTCAGTTCCAGGACAACCTCGGGTTCTCCCCATTCGCCCATTTCTTTATCGAAAACCGACCTGAAGAAATCGTAATCCCTGTCTGAACCAGTATATCGACCGAAGTACATCACGAGTTCGCCATCGTTGTTTCTAATTACGCATGGACTGATCTCGTTCTGAGAAGAGTTTATAGCTCCCTTCACCGGTTCAGGCTCACCGCAGTTTCCGTCATTCCAGGTTGCCTGGTAGATGTTGTAGCCCTGGGTAGCGAAATAAATCGTGTTTTCGAAGACCCACGGCATTCTGTCCACACCAGAAGTGTTCACAGATAGAAGCTCCGCTTCGATCAAAGCGAAAGCCGACGAGAAGACCAATAAGACAGCCACCAAAACTAACATAGTTCTTGCCATTGGAAGCACCTCCTTGAATCGCGCACTATTCAGTCGAAAACTGTAGGCTTCATCAAA
This sequence comes from Mesotoga sp. Brook.08.105.5.1, assembly GCF_002752635.1. NCBI lineage: Bacteria > Thermotogati > Thermotogota > Thermotogae > Kosmotogales > Kosmotogaceae > Mesotoga > Mesotoga sp. Brook.08.105.5.1. Next base: position 34,220 of record NZ_AYTW01000018.1, on the reverse strand, counting down.
TAAGCAAAGAGAAGTATTTTGTTTCATAGCGAGACTAGCACACAACTAACTTTATATGAGAAGAAGAGAAAAACCAAATCCATCGTGAGGGAATCAGCCATCGAGAATAAACTAGAAGCCCAAATATCCATGAATAACCGATTATTGTGCAATCAAGTAGCAGCTATATTTTGTTGCATACTGAAACTTAATAGTCATGATTACTACAGAATTGCGCGTGTTTTACTCGATACAGGATGTAAAGAGCCGCTGAACGCTTTGAGGAAACGTCCGCCGTAAGCCATCCAAGAGCATGGATCCGTTCATTGAAAAGATCAATCGAGAAAGATCACTTTCGAGACGTTCGCTACGCTCACGGAGAAGGCGAGTGAAAAGTCAGTCACTGCTGAAATTAGACGCAATGCCGCCTTCGGCGGGACGCAAGGCGCCGAAAGAACATCGACGGACGCAAGGCTGCCTTCGGCAGGAGGCGATTTTGAAGCCTGTCTGTTCGCACAGACCAGTTTCGGCTTTGCGAGACCAATAAGAAGCATCGAGAAAGAGCCAGTAGAGACGCTCGCTGCGCCAGAAATTCCGCTGGACGCTTAAGAGCAGAAAACCCTTTGTACGCTGTGAAAAGCCAAGACCCTAGTCACGCCTTTACCGCTCTTTTCATTCTTGTCGGAGAACGGCGAACCGATAACGGATAACCGTTTCTTATTCAACTCGCAACTTGTCTCTTGCAATTGTTTCAAAGATCGAGGTTCTGGCCGGTACACGCCAAAATGACTGAAAGTCAGAAAAAACTTTCATCGCCGTAAAGCTCCTAGTAAGAGAGGTTCTTGGTTGTTGTAAGAGCAAGAAAAGAAGCACCAAATTCGTTTCGCCCGAAATTCTTCCCCCTCATGTCATCCCGTATAGCGTACCCTGAAATGGATTTGTTAGGATCATCCCGTGATGCACCTGCACGGGATCTCGCCCTGAAGATCCGCTATACGATTAAAAACGGTGAACCGCTGAGCGCTGTTCAAAACAACGTTGTCTGTCAACGGTCCGCCGTCCTCCGATAAGATCAATCGAGAAAGAGCACTGTCGAGACGTTCGATGAGCCAACAAGAAGACGAGAACCCTCTAGACTATTTCTTGTCCTCTCTCCTCATCTCGTGCTCTCCAAGCTCTTCTTTGAAACAGACACCCTCCGCCACCTCGTGGCCCTCCTCCCTCAAGGGAGGACCTAAGATCATCATCCAAAGAGCTTGATAGGTCTTGAAGCTCTGCTCGGAGAACGGTGAACCGATAACGGATAACCGTTCCTGCGACTTGCAACTTGTAACTTGGAACTGATGACCAAGAACCTGGACGCGAGGCGTCGGAACGAGGAACTGCTCTTGTTCCCAAAAAATGGAGTCTCTATTTTTCAGGCGATCTCTAAAGTGTTTTGACGAACCAATCTACGGTGGCCCCGATCAACTGATCAAAGGCTGTCGTGTCCCCCGTGAAAATGTTGAACGTATGGTCCGCGCCTTCTATAAGAAGAACTTCTGACTCATTGCTTCTTGATGCATCGACAATTCTCTGAGCATTTACAGGATCAACTACTGTATCTAGAGCACCATTGATTGCTAGTACTGGCGCTGTGGAGTTAGAGAAGACCTGTAACACGTCAGTGCCATAAACTTCATCGAACCACTGAAGCCCGAGTTTAAGAGGAGTTCTCCATTCAAAAGTGAGTTCATAGTAACCATTTTGCTTTGCTATCTCATATGCCTCCAAGCTTCCAACTCCTGATAGGTCCGGAGCACCTGCCCAGCAAAGCACCGATTTGTAAGCCGGATTCTGTCCTGCAGCGAGCAAAGCGATTGTTCCTCCCTGGCTCCAACCCATTATTCCTGCTCGATGGCCGTCTATTCTCGGAAGACTTGCTGCGTAAGCGAAGGCGATGTTTGTATCGTCCACAGCCGATGTGAAGTTGTAGTCGATATAGTCTGCGGTACTCTCGCCGTTTCCAATGAAGTCGAAGCGGACACTGGCAATACCTGCCTCTGCCAGAGCAGGAGCTGCAAGTAGGTAGCCTCCGCCGGCTTCGCTCTTGTCAGAGCCGGTTCCATGAAGCATGACGACTATAGGAAATGGTCCATCGCCTTCAGGGATGCAGATAACGGCGGGAATATCATGATCGATATTGGGAATCATGACCGATATTTCCGTATACGCCGCAGGAATCTTCAATACCGTTCCCACCTGCAGTGCAAACTCATCAGTGATTCCGTTGAGCTCGGCGATTTCCTTCCAGTCGACATCATAGGCCTCTGCAATCTCCCATAGAGTGTCTCCCTTTACAACAGTGTACTCGGTTCCGGCCGCCAGAAGCATGGTGCCAAGAAGCAAGACCAGAACTACGGCCAGAGAAGCTCTCCTCGTAACTTTCAATACAGTCACCCCTCACATAAGGATTTGGTTTCAATTTCAGTATACACCCCCAGAAAAAAGACGATAAGACAAATATCTTTCTTTCAGGTTATTTGAGCAGCTGCCACTCTATAGTCCAGTTGTCGTGGCTCTCATGCTTTACTAAGGCAGAGTTATTTCATTTACCACGTCCGCATTTCCTTCTAATGCAAATGAATCTCTTGGCAAGAATAGATTGCGAAAAATCCTGAGGCATCAAGAGCATTCTCGTAACCTTGGCAATCAGTATGTGCTGCAAACTTGAACGGCGTAGTCGAATTCTTCTCCGTGCTTCATCCACAAGAGAAGGAAAGAATTTCCTCGTAAAGGAAACGTCCCTGCGATAAGAATTTCACTCGATTCAGAAACTTCAAGCAACCGGATTGTTTCTGATCCATCCAGTCTCATTGCCTTCAATTCGAAGGCATCTCCATAAACGAGCCATTCGCCACCGGGGAGGACCGCGCAAGAAGAAGCGGTAAAGACAGTTCCCGGCTTAGAGGCAGTTTCGTTCGATGTGCTGAATAATTCTATTTCATTATTCTCATCCACAAAGAAAACCGTCCCCTCTCCTTGAAGCCATTGCAGAGTATAAGTCGAGTATGTTATTCCGATCAGCATTCTGGATTGTACCTCGTTGTCGAGCACATACAATTGCCCTCTCGGTTCGCGAAACAGTCCATACCTTCCGGAGTAATCATGATCGAAGAACTCCGTTCCTTCGATCGCGTTGTAAGAAAACTCCTCAAAGTCTCCCGAAGCACCAATGACGATGACATTTCCAGCATAAGAAAAAATCAAGAGTCTTCCATCCGAGTCCCAGTCGAATCTATACCGTTCAGTTGAAACAATCTCCAATGCCTCAGCCGGAAGAGGAAAGATCTCGAATTCACCTGTCGAAAGATCGAGTATCCTGAATCTCGTAGAAGGATCACTACCCGGCCTCATCTCTATCATTAGCCTATTTCTATCGGCGGACAGTCTAAACCTTTGAGAGGGATAGCCATTCGATGTCACATCAAGCCAGATCAACTCTCCTCTTATCATGTCAGTCGGTCTTTCCACAACTTCAAATACCTCAGCAGGTCCTCCAAGGTGAGCTGAGTCGCTTTGATTTTTTATAACAAGGTTATCGACTCTGTCTCTCAGCTGAAGCTCTCTTTGATTTGACCATCTCGTGTACATGAAACCATAGCTTCTGAAGACCTCTGTTGCCTCCTCGACGGCCTTGTCAAGGGAGTCGATTAGTTCTTTCTTTCCCTCCGCAGTTACAAAATTGCCTTCACTTTCGACTTTTGCCAGAGATGCTTCAATACTATCTAAACGTTGATTGAGGTACTCCTCAGCTGCTTCAGAAGCTGCTTTTCTTTTTTCAACCATTTCCAGGAAATCCATGAATTCTTCGCAGAGTCCCAAGGAGCTATTGAGATCCCCTGCTGCAAGGCCAATTACAAGAGGGTCATCTAGAGTGAGAGGGAAGGCGATTCCTGACTTCTGAATTGAGGCGTTCTGTATCGAGTAACGTATGCTGTAAGCTGGACTGCCTGCAATCGTACTATTCGGATTGGCTTCAAAATCGAGAATCATCTCGGTGAAAGCTTCCACTCTCGATTTCAGATCATATCTTGCGTCTTCTAGATCGGCCGACTCAAAATCTGAAATTCTGAGGCTCGCGACGAGCTTGAGTTCTTCATTTCTGGAGATCAGGTTTCTCAAGAGTTCGCCTTCCGAGCTCTCATTAGGGATGTCCAGTGAAGGAACTCCGTGGCGTTGTATATACTCCATCTCTCTCTTCAGGAGGAATAGCTCGTCCCTAAGCTCGACCCAGTAAGCATACAACTCATCGACGGAATCTGTAATTGCCGCAGCTTCTCTCAGTTTGTTTTGAGCCAGGTCAGCCGTGATCTCTTCGGACCACAGGTCGGCAATTGTCTGAACCATGCTCTGTATTCTCTCGGTCCATTTTTCAAGGTAGTTCTCTTCAAGCTCAATGAAATCTCTTCTCACCATAGCTGATAGAATCTTGAAAATCTCCAGCTTTTCGCGCTGAAGTACGAGATAAGCCTCAAGATATTTGTAAGTCTTGCTATTCTTTTCATCCAGGAGATAGCTCCACTCAGAAAGGGAGGAGCCATTTTCTTGAAGAGACTGATTCCTGTTCAAAAGGGCGATTCTGTAAGAATCGAAAGCACTGACTTCCCGAGAAAACTCATGGAGTCCAGAGCCGTCTGAATAGTGAAACTTCGGCACACTGATGAACAAATTATCAAGCTCCGTGTCTATTTCAATTGCTCTGTCTAGAAGGTCATTTGTGAGTTCTCTTTCTTTTGTCCAAATCGCGTAAAGACCTTCAAGAATCCAACCGCTTTCAAGAAGGACAATCTCGGGCGAATCGGAGCGAAGTCTCTTCAAGAAATCATTCCCAAATCCATTTTCTTGATTACTGAAAGCCTTGATCAAGTCATTGAAACTTGGGAAATATGTGTTTCCAAGATGGATGCTGGTCTTTTGCAAATAAACCTGGAGAAACCCTCTGATCTCATCGGTCATCTCGGAGTTTATCTTGATAATCTCTTCCTTTAAATCAACTGTGTGGAAAAGAGTGTAGAACTCTTCTCTGAATTTGAACCTTGCATTCTCGATCTCCTCACGAAAGCCTGCAATAGTCGAACTCAACTTCTCATTTTGCTTTGAAGCCTCTCTTTCGATTTCCTTGTTTCGGTCAATGTATTCACTCTCGCTTATTTGGCCTTTCTCTCTCTGCGAATCCAATTCTGCCTTCAGGTTTGCACCAGATCTCGCAGAAGCGGCTGCGTACTGAGCTGCAACACTGTGAATCTCCTGATTGAAAAGCAAAAGAGTAATTTCATCCCTATTCAATCTGTAGAACAACTCTTCAATCACAGCAGTGGAATGATCGGGAGAGGGAATACTATCAGCCGTAAATCGAGAGGCCATCTCGATAATTTCGGCCTCGATTGTTTGAACAACGGTCAGCTCTATGAACGGATCCTCTTTCTCCACAACTTCTGGAACCTTATTGAGAACCTCGTTCGGAAGGGTTTTTCCATCGCTTTCCTCAATCTTCGAATCTTTCATTTTTTCGGTAACTGGGTCTGTCTTGCCTGCATTCTTTGCTCGGCGTGTTGCCAGGAAGTAAGCTTTGTCGAAGTAGCACTTATCTATCTCTGAACTGTCGTTACCGACAACTCTTCTGATTTCCTTTAGAAAAGCAACCTCGTTTACTGCCAGCCTGTTAAACATCAGCTGGAAGTAGACGACATTGTAGTACTTTGTGAAGAGCTCGACAACAAGAGAAGGCGTTTCAACAATATTCTTTAGAATACCTTCGGCCTTCTCCTTCACCATTCCCTCAATAGCTTCTTCGGTTAAAGCCTCTCCCTTCTTAAGAATCTCAAGCTTCACCCTTTCCGTCAGCTTCTCCTTCAGCTTTTCTTTGAGCTCGTCCGAAGCACTTGTCAGGATTTCATCCATGAACTTCTTTTCTTCGGAAATTGAAAACGGATCGACGAAGTAAGACTTCCACCAGAAAGTTGCGATCTTGTCTGTGGCGCCGCAACTGCTTTTCACGTAGTCTATGAAAGTAATCTTGTATGTTGAGTCGATAAGCTGCAGAATTGCATTCTTGAATACTCCCTTGAAATCGCCTTTCAATATAGGCTCTAGGATTGTCTTCCAGTTGGCAAGAAAGTCTGAAATCACTTTATGAGCAGTTTCAATAGAGCCCTTTAAGCCTTCTGCCAGAGCATAGTCCATGGAGCTGTACAGCGAAGACTCGGCAATAGCCATAAGCTGCTTGTTCTCTCTCAGCTTCGCCTGCTGATAAGCCAGTAAGAGACTGGACATCTCTTCATCGGAAACACCCTTGCTTCTTGCATCGTTTATGTTCGTAGTAGATACTGCGACTTCTTCCCTGAAGCGGAGCAATAGGGGGTCGTTTGAATAGAGAGCAGACACGAAGTGATCTGCTCCGGATGCCAGTATCCCTGCTTTTTTTGCAAGATTATCTATCGCCATGTTGTACGCCTTGTTTAGCTCGGCAAGAGAATTGCTTTGCAGCTCCGCAGAATAGACTGAGTTAGCAAAGCTGAGAACAGAGAAGAAAAACAGCAAGAGAAAGATAAGACACGTTTTCATGGCTTTCCTCCTATTTTAGGGGACAACAGACTCCATTATTCAGATCCCCTCAATATACTTATTCTCGATTATCATCGACGGCTTCGCAATGACGGCGGCCTTAAGTGATCTGTCTCTACCTCTACAGGCTCAATTCTTGTACTAAAATCTTTAAAGAAAACGAGCAAAACAAATATTATACAAGCCGGTGTCGCAGCAACTATCGTGCTTTCCCCTACTTCCTCTGTATCAGGCCGATCATATGGCCTTCTGGATCTGTAAAGAATGCAAGGATATTATTCCCAGATTCGAACGGCCCCTGGAGTATTTCCTGTCCCTGATTTTTGACTCTTTCAATGATCTCATCCATATCCTCGACTTCGATATATAGAGCCCTGTGAGTCGGAAGAGTCCCTTTGCCCGTGAATATGCCTCCGTTTATTCCTTTAGGGTCTCCGCTCTTGAATGAATGGAATTTCGTATCGCTAACTTCTGTTTCCCATTCGAAAACTTCCTCATAGAATTCCGAAAGTGACTCCCCATCTAGTGCGTTGATTTCCCAGTAAACAACTGGCATTTTCTTAGCCACTGAATTCGCCTCCTAGCGATAACGTATTACTGCTGAAGCTAATCTAGAGTTGCGGTACTTCCCCTTTGATTAGCCGTTGTAAACTCTGCTGAGTAGATCCGTTGAAAATGGTGTTTTCTGTTCTTCAACTTTCTTCTTTCGAAGAAGAAGGTTTCAACGGCAGCCCAGATGAAAACCCAACTCGCAATGACCAGAATTTCGTGAAGAGCGTACGCGTTAAATGATAATTCCGTAAGAATCGAAGCAATGCCCATGGCCAGCATGCCGACTACAATAAGAATGACACTTAATCTTGCCAGTCTTTTCAGATCAAGATCAATGTAGTAGACTAGCGGAACAAGAGAATCTCTGACCCTCGGAAAAAACTCTTTCATCTCTGATTCAGTTCCTTCGATTGAAACACTTAAGCCTCTTCTCAATGGAAGGTACCTGGTCCTCTCTTCAAGTAATTCGATAAGCTTTTCAGCATCATGCTTTCCAAATGATTTGTCTTCCACCTTGACATTTACGGTGCCGTCATCGGCTCTCTCAGAGTAGTTTTTCACACGCCTATCCAGCTCACTTGTTTCGACTTTCACCCTTTCTAGACTGGTTTTGTTCAAGAACTCCATCTCCCTGAGCCGATATTCATGCTCACCAAACAACCTGGCGCCGTTTGCCGAATGATTGCGATGAAAGATTATAAGTCAACCGCCACACAAAAGCGAAGGATTTACAGGACAACCGCTGCGCTAAGAGTTCGCGGAGTATGACTCCACAGAAGGCAGGAATTTCGTGGAATAACGATCCACAAATCTCCTTCATAGTCTCTATAGAATTATTCTCATGCGAAGAACGCTTCGTTCGTCATAGAAGTATGAGTCACTACAAGGGTCCTTCAGATGATCAATTGTCTACGCTTGATGAGCAGCTTCACTCTTTCTCGAACAATCGGCCTCTTTTTACTAGAGAGATACAGTCAGAACCTGTTCAGTAATGCCATGAGTATTTCCGCTCTGCGTCTATTCTTTTTCACGTAAAAACCCCCTTGAAGGATTGGAAATGACTGATAAGAAGGTCGAAGGATCTAAAGAAGGCAAAATACATCGCATCCCCACTTTCATCCTACCCAATTGACAGCGCGAGCAAAAGGCTCATGCAAACTCATCTTCTAACAATCTTGTAAAGAAGAAAAAACATGCAGACTAATCTCTAGCCTCCCGTTAACCAGTGACAAGTTTGAGAAGACAGCCGACGACAGCGCTTTCAAATAGGGCAATGATATCTTGGCTTGATTCGACTATACTTGAACGGAAGAGACTCAGTAACCGAACCTGAAGGGAGACAGTCTACGTGAATAGTGATTTTAGTGAGATATCACTCAGAATAAGTGGAGTATACGAGGAAATTGCCAAGACTCATTGCTCATCGAAGTCGTACTCGCTTGGGCATATTAAGCTTAAGACGATAGAGCTAATTCATCTTGTTAGAAAAACCTTCTGTCCGCAGCTTTCACATACGCAAATCGTTGACGGCCAAGAGATACTATCGGAGGCTTTGAATATTCTAGGGGAAATGATTATGGAGATTCGGCCTGAACTGGGAGAAAAAGGAGCAGAGAGAGTTGTCAAGGAATTTCTGGCTGAGTTACCATCGATTGCTGTGGCTCTTGTTAAAGACGTGAGAGCCGCGTTCGAAGGAGATCCTGCGGCTCAGTCGATTGAAGAAATCATGATTGCTTATCCGGCCTACGAGGCGATAAGCACGTACAGGCTTGCCCACATTCTTTACAAGCTTGAGGTCCCGCTGATTCCCAGAATAATGACAGAATATGCTCATCAGAAGACTGGAATAGATATTCATCCCGGTGCGACAATAGGGACGCACTTCTTCATAGATCACGGCACCGGTGTTGTAATAGGAGAAACCTGCACGATAGGACACCATGTCAAGATTTATCAAGGAGTCACGCTTGGGGCCAAGAGCTTCGAACTCGACGAAAACGGCAATCCGATCAAAGGGATAAAACGCCATCCCGATATTGGTAATCACGTCGTCATATACGCAGGAGCTACGGTCCTTGGAGGGAATACCGTAGTCGGAGACAACTGCGTGATAGGAGGAAATGTCTGGCTAGTTCATTCGCTGAAGCCGGGAGAAAAGATCTACAGCAATCCATGATGCCTCTTCTGAGGACTCCATTATTCGCTTGTGTTAACGTGACAATAATGACAAGCCAGTCACCTTCGGTGGCCAGTCTTTACTTCGCAAAGGCCAGTCTCGCTTTCAGCTGAGGCAGGTTCAGCTGCGACGGGCAATGAGATTTGCTCATCGCTTCCCTCTTTTTGGATGGCACTTTCGGGAACTCCATTGTTTTAAGTCATTAGCAGCTAGAAGAGTCAAGGTTCCTCGGCGTATTACTACTCCTCACTTCATCAAAAACCTTCTGCACTTTTTTAAGCCATTCCTTTCCTCCCCTCAGGTTGAGCCAGTCCCCTCTGAACTCTTCTGCAAGAGTCAGCGAATCGACTCTTTTCTGACTAGTGAGGTTGCCTCTTTCTGCTTTCTCGAAGTCCTTCTTATCGTTTCCTTCTTCCTCCAGAAGATACTTGATAAAGTCAGGGCAGTGGCGAAGAATGTTCAGAAGAATCTGTTCCGCTATGTCTAGCTCCCTGTAGGCATAGTTCTTCAGCGCCAATACTGCAAGAGCCTTCGGATGGCCACTGTGGTTCTTAAACTCCATTGTTTTGGCTAATTCATCGAACATTTTCATTCTCCAGCACACAAGTAATTTGCTCGCCAAGAGGTAGTCGTAATCATCCGGGCCGACAAGGGGGAAGACTTCTTCGATAACCCTCAGTGCTTCCCCGTAATCCTTCCGGTCGATCAAGCTATCCACATAATGTTCGATGACTTGCAGGAGTTCGGTGTTGGATGGACTCTCTTCGTTCTCTATAAGTGATGCCCACTTATCCTTTTCAACGATATCGTGAAGGACGTTCAAAGCGAGCTCGCCCACAACGTGAAGGAGCTTCTTCAGTTCGTCATTTTCTCTTGTGGAAAGGAAGAGAAGTGTATTCATGAACTCGAAGTTGAACCGGTACTTCTTGCAGTAAGCTACCATGGTATCGAATGCATGATCGATATCGTTCTGACTTATCGCTGAGTTTATCAGCGTATACATTGGCACTCTTGAATACTCAAGACTGCCGGTCTTCTCGAACGAAATGAAATTAGGTTCCTTAATCGATTTCAAGTTCGAAATTACACCATCAATCGCCGTTCTATGAGAATACTCGTCTGCCATATGTTTATAGATCACATCAAGATCACCGAAAGAATCCCGAAGAAGAGATAGGATCAAAGGCGGATCTGGTTTCTCATCTGTTATCTCAGAAAACTTCTTGCTGAAGAGCTCCTCGTCTTCAAAGTCGTATTTCATGCATAACAAGAGTCCCGATCGTACAACTGGGATTGTTGGCTCCAGCGTCTTCAGATATGCGACATACTCTCCCACACAATCAGTAGCCTCATCCTTGTCCAGGAGAGCGCTTGCAATAGCCATATTGGAGAACAGGGAAGCCTTCTTTTCTATCCCTTTCCAAATGTTCTTCAGTCTATCGAAAAGTTTGCTGAAATCATTGCACACGACAACTTCGTAAAGAAAACCGTCTCTCGACTCGTAGCTGGAGGAATTCAACATAATACCGAGTTCAGAATCACTCATCGAAGCGAACATCTTATTGATAATCAGTTTCGCCCTTGCTTTTTCTTCAGTCTTTCCACCTGCTGCCATGCTAACCGGCGCCAACAAGATATCCCCAAACATAATGTGAGACAGGCTCTTGATGAACTCAGTCACCTGATCCAGATTCAGTTTTCGATTCCTTATCATAGCCAGAATCGGGAACTGCGAGCTCAAATAACTCTCAACAGACGGTAATCTAAGTCCTACTGACGAACCCATAGTATCGGGCATCGAGTATGATGCCAGTACAGAAGGAACAATCTTTCTCAGGTCTTCCTTTAAGGAGCCCTCGAACTGCTCAGCATCTAAGTTTTCGCAAATGAAAGTCGTCAATTCATTACCCCAAAGGTAAATAGGAATATAATGCTCACTATTCACGAAATGTCTGAAAAGCGAGAGATTCTCTCTTACAAGTCCTCTAGATTCTTCGCGGTCTTTCTCTTCGAATAGGGAAAAGAATCTCTTCTTCAAGTCTCTTGTTGACTGATAATTCTCTTCTTGACCGGGTGAAGTTTCCTCTGCCTCATTCAGGGTGCGAAGAAGATCTTCGAGAAGGATGTCGGCTATCTGCTCCTTGACAACATGTGAAGTAGTCTTGTCTGAAAGCATAAGACCGGCAAGATAACCCCTGAAGAATCCGTTGCTCATTATCTTTTCCAGGGGCATGTCCAGAAAGAATCCATCCTTAAGTCCCTTCGCAAGCTCGATTGCTGTGCTTCTTTCAAAGAACGACTCAAGCCCTTCGAGAGTACGATATTCAATATAGGAATTCCTGCTCATCTCCAGTGCCTCCGCCAGGAGGGTCACCTTTACTGTCTCTCTATCCATATACCACCTCTAGCATGTGTAGTAGAACACAATAAATTAATCATCGTTCGTTTTCCAGCGTTATGCAAAGAGATGAAGAAATGTGAAAAAAAACAAATCGCTGGATTAATTGATCTACCCCAGCCCTGCTAAATCAACCTTCTCAGTTAAGCAGAGTCTATCCTTAAATAGGAAAGCGCTTTTCTACCGACTAGAGATCACTGAAGTGAACAGTAGTTCTTATGCTCATATTGGGAGGAAGCTTCCTCCAGAGGTCTCACGAATCTCTTTTTCGAGGGAACACTTCTTTTTAATCCATTGGATATTGATCTTCAGCCCTCGGATGATTGCTCCGCCTCTCAAGCTCTTTGGAATTTGTTTGCTGCAGAATATAAGTACCGGTAATTGCAGAGAGTGATTCCCTGCAATTGCAGGGAAAATTCCCTGTTAATGCAAGAGCCATTGCAACTTCCCCCGGAATTACCTACCCTTGTAGTTAGGACACTATTAGGGGGGGAACAAAGGAAAGCGTTTACTCCCATAGGGAGGTTGTTCTAGGGAGTCCAATTTTCATTAGGAATCGGAACAGTTGTGGTGTAGGCTCTAGTTAGCCGGATAGTCTCTTCAAACGTTATTGTTCCATGCGTGGGCAGTTATCGTAAGGAGGGCTTACGCGGGAAGCTATCAACCGAATCCTCAATAAGTATCTCATCGAAAAGCACAAAGAGTTTGCACAGAACAAGCTTGCACACTTTCTGAGAAGTGATGTTAGCGCCATGGTTCAGGAAATGGTGGACTCGGAGTATCCTGATAGGTTCAAGGTATCTGCGTCCCCCGGACAGGGGCAGTGGGCAGAGATTCCCTGGATAGGTGTTTTCGACAAAGACATAACAGAATCTCCTACAGAGGGTTATTTCGTGATGTACATTTTTACTGCAGACATGTCGGCCGTCTATCTCTCGCTGAATCAAGGCTGGTTATTCTTTAAGGAAACGTTCGGCGCAGAGTCAAAGCAAAAGATTTCTATAGCGGCGGAAGCCTATAGAAAAGTGCTGGGGCAGGAAGAGAGCTTCGACTACGATAGCATAACCCTGGGAACAGATTGAGAACTGGGAGTCGCTTACGAGTTGGGTCACATTTACGGAAAGAAGTATGAGAAGGGAATGGTACCAGGAGATGAAACACTTAAGACAGACTTGCTGGGAATGATTGCTCTCTACGAGAGACTCAAAGGAGTAATCGGCACTGAATTCCCGGAGGAGCGGATCAAGAAGATTATCTTCGAGCACGAGAGCGCTTCACAAGCATCTAATGATGCCAATATGGCCGATGTGAAGAGAAGTGAAGATGAGTCTATCAAGGAAGGAATAGGCAATGAAGGTCATCCTGCTGACATCAACTTCTTGACTCTCCAGAAGGTGAGCGAAAGATCCGGGTTGCCTGTTGACAGAACGGAAGAGTACCTGGATAAATTGGAGAAATCAGGTATCTGCTTATCCAAGACTATTGAGGGCGAAAAACACTTTCCGCTTGAAAGTCCTGAGTTAGTCTCAAGGCTCGATGCGATTCACAGCAAAGGACTATCTCTTAAAGAAGCAATTGAAACAATAAGAGAGGGTGACGAATTGGACTCAAAGAAACTTGAAGAGATGGAGCAGAGAATCGAAAAACTCTCAAGAAGCATTGACTCACTTTCCGCGCTGTTAAGTTCTCACGTTGCAAGATACCACTCAACACCTGAGAAGAAGGGTTTTTGCTATCATATCAAGCAAGCTTTCAAAAGCATCGGAAGTAAGAAAGAGTAACTGAGTTTCAGGGGGTGCGCTTTTCTGGCATACCGTTAGCTTCTTCGCTGCAGTCAAAGATCGGAGGACTGGCAAAAATCATTTGCATCAGAGATCGAGATTCAGACCAGCCAAACGTCATAATAGCGTTGCTAGCAGAAGTGCTGTATTCCCGTTAATGCTAAGGGATTCACGATTTCTGTGAATTGGTGTTGGACTTAACTGAAGAATATATCTCAGGGTTACCCTTTGAGCCCTGAAGAGGTCTGCGAATAAAGAGGCCGCAGTTGCTGCCGATCTTGTTCTCTTCAGGCTCGCCCGCGCTGGTGATTACATCGAAACCGTTTTCTCGCAGCCCTTCGACTAAGTTCAGGTGAACGGTGAGAGTGCCATCGTCCTCTACCGCCGATTTTACCTCCTTCTTAACGATAATACCTGAGAAGCACGAAAACAATCTGGTCCCAAGTTGTCACTTGAAAGGATTGCTTATCACTTAATCTTTGAGAGCGTGTTTTATAATGATCAGAGTTTCCTGACCTCGTGTTCCCTGAGGATATGCTCCTTCCCGTTTAGTTTTATCATTGTAACGTGCGAAAAGGGATTCAAAAGAATTGTCTGCGATCCATCCTTAATGATCCTCCCCGATTGCTCCACTCTCTTCTCTACCCCTGCTTCGACAAGCAGTCTTTCAAGAAACTCGGTGTCCGGGATAGAGCTTAAGTAGTACTTGTTTTCACGCTTTATTAGGGCTGAACTGCCCTTATATGGGCCGTCCAAGTAAACTCCCAGTATCTCGCAGTCATCCGCAGGGAGGATTCTTTCAGCAACATAAGAGCAGGAGAAAATCTGGCCAGCGAAAGATATGCTCACAGTCTCTTCTATACCACCTGCATCAATGACCCTTATACCAATAAGTTCGTTAAGAAAGCTGTCTTTGCTTTTCTTTATGAAGTTGTGACAATCTTTTTGGTCACTCATAGCAGTGAAGAAGACTCTCCCCTTGAATATCTTCAGCTGGTCGACAAAACTGCTTTCAAGCTTGAAACTCGAAGGAACGAAAGCAAATGAATACCCGTCCAAAGAGTCACCTGGAAAAACGAAATCAACGTTGTAACCGAGACTCCTGATTGCCTTGTAAACTGGCAAAATCGCATCGAGCAAGAGATCAAATCTATTGTTAAGATTGTCTGTCTCGTTTATCCAGAAATTCTCATAATCAATGTAAACAGCCGCTTCTCTCTGCGGAACGACCACGCTCCAGTCTGCCAGTCCGGCTATTACTTCTGAAAAGGCTTTTGCGCGTTCAGTTGGATCGCCGTCATAGTCGATTAGGCCTGTGTGAAACTGCTCCGAACCGAACGGCAATTGCCTGAACCTGAAAATCAGTGAACCAAATGCTCCATGGGCGAAAGACTGCTTCACCCAAAAAGAAAGCTGATCAGCACTGTGCCAAGTGTTCACGGAACGCCAATTTACCCTTCCGGGTTGCTGCTCCATTACGAGAAAAGGCTTCTTCTTGAGAGAACGCATTAGGTCATGGTTAAGCGCCTGGAGATCCGGATCATAATCCTCCGCTATGTAATTGTCCCAAGATACGAAGTCGATGGAATCTGAAAGCTTCTTATAGTCGATCTCTGTGAAATTGACCATAAGATTGTGAGTTATTGGAGCCTCGCTCTTTGGCTCAATGATCTCTCTCTGCAGATTATGGTAATTAATCGCAGAGTCAGAAGAAAACCTCCTATAATCTAGTACCAACGAAGGATTTGGAGATGTAAGGGTTCTTCTGGGCGGGTCTATCTCTTCCCATTTATTGAATGTCTGACTCCAGAAGACTGTCCCCCAGGCTCTGTTGAGGTTCTCGATGGAACCATACTTTCTCTTAAGCCAATGTCTGAATGAAGTGGCACAGTTCTCGCAGTAGCAGACCGTGGAATTATGACATCCGTATTCGTTATCGATTTGCCATGCGACTATCCTGGGGTCTCTACCAAAGTGGTCTGCAAAAGCCTCAACAATCCTTGCCGTTTCCTTGCGATAGATGGTCGAGTTGAAACAGTAATGCCTGCGACTGCCGCTTGCGATCAACAATCCGTTGACATCCCTCTGAAGTATCTCGGGAAACTCCTTTATCAGCCAGGGTGGAGGCGTGCAGGTGGGAGTCCCCATTATAACTTTTATCCCTTCTGAATCGAGAAGATCAATAACTTCGTCAAGGACAGAAAAGTCTATTTTGCCTCGTTCCCTTTCGATTATGCTCCAGGAGAACTCTCCTATACGTACCACGTTCATTCCCATTTCCCTCATCACTTTTACATCTTCTTTCCAGCGCTCGCGAGGCCAGTGCTCTGGATAATAAGCCGCTCCAAACCATTTCATCCTTTAACACTCCCAACTGTAAGTCCTTCTATGAAGTACCTCTGGAAAAGAAGAAAAACTACCAGAGGA
Source organism: Mesotoga sp. Brook.08.105.5.1 (assembly GCF_002752635.1). Classification (NCBI taxonomy): domain Bacteria; kingdom Thermotogati; phylum Thermotogota; class Thermotogae; order Kosmotogales; family Kosmotogaceae; genus Mesotoga; species Mesotoga sp. Brook.08.105.5.1. Next base: position 18,301 of record NZ_AYTW01000018.1, on the reverse strand, counting down.
ACAACTGCTGCAATTATAGACCCTGCAGCCATCACATTCCAGCTCGTAACCCACTGACCTTGAAGATTGACAAGACCCAAGGTTACAGGCTTAAATCTATCACTTTGTATAAGTATCAGAGACCAAAGATAATCGTTCCAGATCCATGTAAACTCGAGAATTCCCAGAGCTGCCATAGCAGGTACCACGAGAGGCAAGACAATTCTTCTGTAGATCAAGAAGTGACCCGCTCCGTCAATCATCGCGGCGTCGAATATGCTTTCAGGTATTGTCTTCATGAAGTTTCTCAGGAAGAACGTGCAGAACCCAAGCTGAAACGCAATATGAAAGAGAATTACACCGATATAGCTATCGTAGATTCCGAAAGACATCGACATACGATACACGGGTATCAAAAGCATCTGAAAAGGAATCAACATACCGCCGACAAAGATCATCAAGATAGTTTTGGAAAGCTTGAAATCGTACCATGCCAGCGCGAATGCGCCCAGACTAGAAAGGAATAGAGCGCCAAGAACTGAAGGCACGGTAATTATGAATGTATTCAGGAAATACCTACCCATATTCGCGTCATTCCAGGCAGTTGCATAGTTCTCAAGCCGAACTTCTTTTGGCGGTTCCCACCATCTTCTTCCTAACATGAGTTCATCCATGCTCTTCAATGAAGTAAAAGCAGTTATGACAAAAGGCATTAGCCAGACAAGAACGAGGAGGGTGGCGAATATGTAGAAAAGGGTCCTCTTCATTCGTTTTCGACCTCCCTTTTCAACACGTTCCGCATATAAACCACTATGAACACCAGGGTGATAAGGAACTGGACAGTAGCAATAGATGATCCATAGCCCATCCTGTAATTGTTGAATGTCTTAATATACATGTAATTTGCCATGACAGACGAAGAATAGAAGGGCCCTCCGCGAGTCAGAACATAGACGATATCGAAGGCTCTGAGCGAATCGATAACGCTTACTGTGACAGCCACTATGGTTGCAGGCTTAAGCATCGGAAGCACGACGTTCCAGAATCTCTTCCAAGGACCAGCGCCATCGACCGTGGCAGCTTCGACCAGTTCCTTCGGAACACCCTTAAGCCCGGCAAGAAAGAGAACCATAGCATAAGAAATCTGCCTCCAAGACGCTGCCATTATCAATGAGTAAGTTACTATGGAGGGATCGCTCAACCATGAAACACCTTTGAATCCGAGCAAGGCCAAAAAACTGTTCAAAACGCCGCTTCTTGGTTCGAGAATCCAGGACCAGATTTGTCCAATCACAACGAACGAAAGTGTCATAGGGAGGTAGATCAGTGTCTTGTACACCTTATTTCCTCTAAAGCCTTGGTCGAGCAAAATAGCAATTCCGAGCCCGGCAGGTACGCATATCAAAGCAAATCCAATCAGCCACTTAATGTTGTTTACTAGGGAAACAATGAAATATGGGTCCCTGAACAACTCTCTGAAGTTGTCCAGGCCAATTATTTCCATAGACATTGAGACCCCGTCCCAGTTGGTAAAACTGAGAAGAAGCGTACTGATCAAGGGATAAATGACCCATATAGAATACATTGTGAGAGGAAGGGCTAAAAAAGCCCAAGGAACCCATCTTCTGCTTTTCATTGTTTCCTCCAAACCAAGGTAATCTTTGCTCATATCCTTCTCTTGAAGCCTATTATCCAACTTACGATTCCCAATGCGTGTCCTCTCTGTTTCAAGACCCTACTTTCCATGTTTCCCCCGCAACTGAGTCCTGTCTGCTTGCGTGACTGTGCAGTTAAGCAAAGAGAAGTGCTCAGAGAAACACCTAGATGTCTTGAAGTCAAGATCTAGTAACTTTTCTGATCTCTTGACAGTAGCTAAGTCGTTTTCACAAGCACCACTGTCCGCCAGCCCTAAGTACAGATCAAGACAACATTATCTGATGCCACTGACAGCATGCGAATAATCATGTCAGTTTTCAAGAACGATGACGTACTTCCTGACTTATCGTAAATAATAAGGACATGAAGGGCGGCTCTTCACAAACCGCCCTTCATGTAATTCTTACTTGTAGATTCTGTTTCGTTCGTTTTCGAGATTCTTCAGGATTGTGTCGAGTCTGGAAGGGAAGGTCATGAACTCAACAAAGCCATTCATTCCGGCATTAGCCATCTCTGGATCGGTATCTCGATCATAGAACTGCATTACTCCATCAGATGAAAGTATCATTTCCAGGCCTTTCTTGGAATGGTCGTCCGGCGCAGGAACATGCTTGTTTGCAGCTAGTCTTCCCAGTTCTGTAGCAAAGTATTCTTGCGCTTCCTTCGAAGCGATAAATTTGAGGAATGTCTTTCCTGCTTCTTTGTTCTTGGCATTGGCTGGCATCATGAAGCCATCGATTGGTGTATCCTCAAACAAGCCGATATTTCCGTCAATTACAGGGAACCTGAAGAAGTCAAGATCCTCCTTCACGCCGGCTGGAGCAACATCCTTTATGAACTGTCCCATCAGATACATACCTGCTTCACCGGTGAAAAGATAGTTGGCAGCTTCCTGCCATGTGTAGGACGTTGCATCCTTTATGAAATACCCATTATCTACAAGCTGTTTCCAGTATGCAAAAACCGCCTTCATTCCGTCATCCGTATATGGGATTTCTCCATTTGTGAGCTTAAGTGCGTATTCGATTCCGTTTACTCTCATGTTTAGATAATCAAAGACCCCTGCTGCAGTCCAGAGATACTTTGTTCCTATAGTTATCGGGATCATGTTGTTTGTCTTGAGAGTCTCGCAAACGTCAAGGAATTGCTTCCAAGTGACAGGTACGGTAATTCCAAGTTCTTCGAAAACAGATTTCCTATAATACACACCCCACCAGTACCACGATTGCGGCAGAAAGTAGATCTCGTCTTCGTAGCTGGAAGCGCTCACAAATGCCTTTGGAAAATCTGCTTCAAAGCCATCTTCAAAGATATCACCAATTGGTTCGAGGAGATCCTTGCTGGCGAAGTATCTCATTCTCTCACCTGCAAACCAAGTTACAACGTCTGGTGGATTGGATGAAGTAAGCCACGTTCTGAGGAGAACTTTGAAGTCTTCATGAGCAAATGTGTTGACAGTCACTTCATAGTCTGGGTACATAGACTCAAACTGTTCTACCAGTTCCTCAAATACCCTCTTCGGTTCCGGGTCTGACATGTAGGAATTAACAACGAGTTTCTGGACTCCCAAACCAACCAAAGCAATTGAAACAAAAAGAACAGCCAATAAGACTCTTTTCATTTCGCCACCTCCTATTTATGCGCTCTTGCGCAGTATGAATTCCGGGGTGAAAACTCTTTTTCTAACATCTTCACTCAGTATTGTTTTGAAGGCTTCCTCCACCATGCTGCGAATCGGAATTCTTAAAGTTGTTATGCCTGCTATTTCTGCCATATACACATCGTCATATCCAATTACTTTGACGTCTTTTCCGACTTCAGCTCCTCTTTCCTCTATAGCCCTAATGACACCCATTGCCATCATGTCGTTGTAGCAGAAAAAGGCTTCGGGAAGCTTGGGCAGTTCCTTCACTGTTCCGTAAGAAGCTTTCCAATCAACTTCAAGATACAACACTCTCTCTTGTCGTACGTCTCCAAAGCCCCTCAAAAAACCCTCCATTCTGCCTCTAGTAGTGAACTTTCTCGGATTCCCCATGATCAACACGACATCACTGATTCCGGCACTCCTGAGATAGGAGCCCGCCTTTGCAGCACCGGCGATCTCATCGATAGAGACCTCGGAAATCAAATCATGCTCAAAATGAACTCCAAAGGACACCACATCAGTTCCCGAACTGATTACATCTATAAGATGAGAACTCTCATATCCTTCAGGAGCAACTACAATGGCGTCAACCTTGATATCGAGAAGAGACTTCAATGCCTTCTTCTCCTGGTCAAGTCTCTTGCTCGTGTCCGACACAATGACTGCCATGTTATTCTCTTCTGCAAGGTCCTCGAGGTCCCCAACTACCTGCGAATAAAAGGGGTTTCTAATATCGGAGACCACAATCCCGATTCTCCCAGTTTTTCCACCCCTGAGAATTCGCGCATCTTTGTGAGGCTCGTACCCAAGCTCCTGTATTGCACTTAGTACTTTGGACTTTGTTTCATCGCTCACTGAATCCCTAGAGTTAATCACTCTAGATACAGTCATCATTGATGTGCCCGCCTTCTGTGCTACTTCTCGTAAGGTGGCTCTCTTCACTACTTACCCTCCTTGATCGTGTTAACGTTAACAGTTAACGTTAACATTATACATTCTGTTATCCAACTCGAAAAACGTGGAAATCTCTCCTCAAAACCAAAGAGGGGCACTCTAGATCGAATATCTGCAAAATGCTCAGTTAGACGCAAAAGAACGATGCAGGGTTAGGTGAGCAAGAGGTGAGTCAAGTTCTTGCGCAGTTACCATAACTAGGTTTCATACGCAGAGAGAAGCTGACCTTAAGAGAAAAAGAGAGCGAAGATGTCGTTTGCCGTGAATCCAACGAAACATAAATACTACCTACTTCTTTTATTCGAAGCGACACACTGTACTATGAAAGATACGTTCTTCTCTGGTCACTGAACGCTGTGAGATGCTCTTCTCTGTTGACCGTCCCAGATCATAAACCCGTTCACCGAAAAGGTCAATCGAGAAAGAGCGCTTTCGAGAGGATCGCTGCGCTCACGAGAAGAGAGAAGAACCAGTCACTGGTGAAAGAAGACGCAATGCCGCATTCGGCGGGACGCAAGGCGCCGAAGAACATCGACGGACGCAAGGCTGGCAAAGACCACGCCAGGTCGCAATGCTGCCTTCGGCAGGAGACGATTATTAAGCCTGTCTGTTCGCACAGACCAGTTTCGGCTTTGCGAGACCAATAAGAAGCATCGAGAAAGAGCTGTTAGAGACGGTCGCTGCGCTCACGAGAGAACCGAGATCCTGACCGGTATCATGTCAGAATCACATAAGAAAACGGCTGTCATCCCGATATGCAACTGATCGGGATCTCGAGTCATAGATCCGCTGCGCGCTCAACAACGAAGACCCGCTGTTCGCTGGAAAGAACCGCTGAACGCTTAAGAGCAGAAAACTCGTTGTACGCTGTGAAAAGCCAAGACCCTAGTCACGCCTTTACCGATCTTTTCATTCTTGTCGGAGAACGGCGAACCGATAACGGATAACCGTTTCTTATTCAACTCGCAACTTGTCTCTTGCAACTGTTTTAAAGAACGAGATTCTGGCCAGGTTCACGCCAGAATGACTGAAAGTCAGAAAAAACTTTCATCGCCGTAGAGCTCGTAGAGCTCCTAGTAAGAGAGGTTCTTGGTTGTTGTAAGAGCAAGAAAAGAAGCACCAAATTCGTTTCGCCCGAAATTCTTCCCCCTCATGTCATCCCGTAGAGCCCGCCCTGAAAGCCTGCCCCAATATGCCCCTTTGGGGGTTCCTGTTCAGGGATTCTGTGGGGTCTCATCTCGCGCGTATCGCGCGCGCTCTATAGAGGCGACAGGAATGAGGTTAGAGGTAAGAAGATCAAGATCTCTTCGCTCTTCGAACCTCTTTCCTCTGGCCTCTTACATCCCCTCTGACCAAGAACCTGGACGCACAGCGTCGGAACTAAGAACTGCTCTTTTTTCGCTTTTCCAAGGACGGGTCCATGCTCTTGGACGAAGTACGAGGGACGGTTCTTCCCGCGCTTTCAGCTCTTGCCAGACCCTAGACCCCAACCCCGAGACCCGTTTTGCCTCGGCACGAGAGATCGCGTAGCTGAAAAAACCGCTCATGTTCTCGCAAAGTTTACGAACTTTCTTTCTTTCTTCGTAGACACTGGCCGTTTATTGCAGTACAATATATTTCGCATACGAAATATTCGGACTCTGAGTATTCGGACGCGAAAGTTCTGATAATGTAAGAAGAAGGTGGTTCTGTTGGAAGAAAGCTCAAGAATAGAAGAGATGCTGACAGCGATCAAGCGGATCGTGTCTCTCATAAAGCAGAATTTCGAAAGGGATTTCAAGAAGATGCACGTAACCCAATCCCAGATCCTTGTTATGAGAGTGCTCAACCAATACGGCGATATGAAGATGAGCGATATAAGCAGGGAGCTAGATCTCTCAAACAGCACGGTGTCGGGGATAATCGACAGACTCGTCGAAAAGAAGATCGTCAAAAGAAAGAGAAGCGAAGAGGACAGGCGAATAGTTATGATAAGTCTTGCGGAAGAGTATTGCAAACCCGTGAAGAAACAGCTCAATGCCTTTGCCCTTAAGATGAGAAGGACATTGTCTACGGCAACTGAAGAAGACCTTGATTCTATCATGCAAGGGCTTGAGAAGCTGGAGAGGATACTCGAAGAATCGCAAGAATCCGAAGAAAGAGGACTAAGCTGATGCTCAAACTTATAAGATACCTTAAACCCTATACTGTCTTCATCATCGTTGCGGTGGCGCTGCTCTTTGTTCAGGCAATGGCAGAATTGGCCCTTCCAGATTACATGTCGAATATCGTAAACGTCGGTATTCAGCAGGGCGGTATCGAAGACGCTATTCCTGAGGCCATAAGCAAAGAGGCCTTCGATAATGTCTCGCTTTTCATGAGCGGAGAAGAGAGGCAACAAGTCCTGAGCTACTACGATCTTATAAACAAAGACTCGGCGACTTATGAAGAAAACCTCAAGAAGTACCCTTTGCTGGAGAGCAAAGATGTTTACGTCCTGAAAAGTGAAGAGATTGAAGACCGACAGGCTCTCAATCTGCTCTTCGGCAAAGCCCTCATGGCGTATTCTGGAATCAAGAACGGCATGACCGGGGCAGCTGGGACCTTTTCGCCCCCGGACGGCTTCAACATCCCCGAAGGTGCAAACGTCTTCCTGCTGCTGCGGCTCATGCCGGAGGCCCAGAGGCTCGAAATGCTAAGTCAGGTTGACAGCATGGTCGAAGTCATGGGTGAAAACATCGTCAACCAGTCGGGTGCACTTTCCGTGAAGGAAATCTACGAGGAGCTTGGCGTGGACACCGAAAAGTTGCAGAGCGGCTATGTGCTCCGCACCGGTTTAGTCATGGTTCTCGTGACCTTGCTTAGCGCGCTGAGTACCATCATGGTCGCCTTCATCGCCTCGAAGATAGCTGCCGCCTCGGCGAGATCGATGAGAAGAGACGTTTTCGAGAAAGTCGAAAACTTCTCGAACTCTGAATTTGCAAGATTCTCTACGGCTTCGCTCATAACTAGAACGACAAATGATATTACCCAGATACAGCTCGTGATTGTTCTCATAATTAGAATGGCATTCTACGCCCCAATCATTGGTGTCGGAGGAGTCATGAGGGCTCTCGAGAAGAGCACCTCCATGTCCTGGATCATAGCGCTCGCCGTCATCATAATGCTAGGCCTTGTGGGAATCGTGTTCGTCATAGCCCTTCCAAAATTCAAGAAGATGCAGAAGCTTATCGATAGGCTGAATCTCGTTACAAGGGAACACCTCTCCGGCCTCATGGTCGTCAGAGCCTTCAACACCCAGAAGTTTGAAGAAGAGAGATTCGACTCCGCGAACAAGGACTTCACAAGAACCAACCTATTCGTAAACCGGGTGATGGTAGTGATGATGCCGGCGATGATGTTTGTTATGAACGGGACCATGCTCCTCATCGTCTGGGTGGGCGCGCACCAGATAGAGGCTTCGACGATGCAGGTTGGAGACATGATGGCCTATATACAATACGCCATGTTGATCATCTTCGCCTTCCTCATGTTGACGATGATGTTCATCATGATCCCAAGGGCCTCCGTTTCGGCAGGTAGAGTCTCTGAAATCCTAGAGGTTGATCCCCAGATAAAAGACCCCAAGAACCCGAAGAAATTCGGCAGTGATTTCAAGGGAACTGTCGAGTTCAAAAACGTCTGCTACCGTTTCCCGGGAGCCGAGAAAAATATCCTGAACGACATAAGCTTCACAGCCCTTCCCGGACAGACGACGGCGATTATAGGCTCGACCGGCTCGGGAAAGTCGACTTTGCTGAACATGATACCGAGGTTCTACGATGTCTGCGGCGGCCAGGTGCTTGTTGACGGAATAGACATCCGGGAAGTGAACCAGCATGAACTGAGAGAAAAGATAGGCTACGTCCCCCAGAAGGGTGTACTCTTCAGCGGAACCATAGAATCCAACCTGAGATATGCCAATGAGACGGCCTCTGAAGAAGAAATTGAAAGGGCTGTCGAAATCGCCCAGGCCGACGAATTCATAACCGCGAGAGAAGAAGGATATGACGCAGCCATTTCCCAGGGTGGCGCGAACGTATCTGGAGGGCAGAAGCAGAGGCTTTCCATAGCTAGGGCGCTGCTGAAGAAACCGAAAATACTCCTCTTCGATGACAGCTTCTCTGCACTTGACTTCAAGACAGACGCTGCGCTGAGAAGAAGACTGAAGCAGGAAACGGGAGATAGCACGATGATAATAGTCGGCCAGAGAATTGCGACGATAAAAAACGCCGATCAGATACTTGTTCTTGACGAGGGCAACCTTGTTGGAATCGGCAAGCACCGCGAACTGATGAAAAGCTGTCAGATATACAGAGAGATCGCACAATCACAGCTTTCAGAGGCAGAATTAGCATGAGTAGTGATAACAGAGAAAAGGGTAGAGGTCATCGAGGTCGCGGCGGAGGTCCGATGGGCCCCGGCATGATGCGTGCGGGAGAGAAAGCCAAAGACTTCAGAGGAACGCTGAAAAAACTCGTTCAATACCTTAAGAAGTACCAGATCCTGATAATCATAGTGTTCTGTTTCGCAGCGGCCGGCGCTCTTTTCTCCATCATGGGGCCAAAGATACTCGGCACGGTGACAACGGAAGTCTTCGAAGGAATAATGGCCAAGATCACCGGAACTGGCGAAGGAATAAACTTCGACTCGATAGCTAGAACCATGTTTATTCTTCTCGGACTGTACGCACTTAGCGCTCTGTTTATGTATATCCAGGGATGGATAATGTCGGGCATATCTGCGAAGGTCACATACAAATTCAGGGAGGAAATCTCCCATAAGATAAACAGGCTTCCCCTCAAATACTTCGACAAGAGCTCCCAGGGAGATGTCCTGTCAAGGGTAACCAACGACGTCGACACCATAAGCAGAACGCTAAACCAGAGTTTGAGCCAGATCATAACGTCCATCACGACAGTAGTCGGGGTCACCATAATGATGTTCACGATAAGCTGGCAGCTCACGCTGATAGCCTTGCTAATACTGCCTGTCTCGATGGGACTCATCGCCTTTGTGGTTAAGCTGTCTCAGAGATACTTCAAGAAGCAGCAAGAGTATCTCGGAAAGGTAAACGGCCACGTAGAGGAGATGTACGGTGGTCACGTCGTCGTAAAGGCCTTCAACGGAGAAGAGAAAAGCATAGAAACCTTCGACAAACTGAACGCTGAACTGTACGACTCCGCCTGGAAATCCCAGTTTCTCTCCGGTATGATGATGCCTATCATGACCTTTGTGGGCAATCTCGGATACGTCCTCATAACCATAATGGGTGGCTGGTTTGCCGTCAGAAATATGATCACGGTCGGTGACATCCAGGCCTTCATACAGTATGTGAGGTCGTTCACTCAGCCTATCGCTCAGATCGCCAATATCATGAACGTCTTCCAGCAGACGGCTGCGGCAGCAGAGAGAGTCTTTGAATTTCTGGAAGAGGAAGAGGAAATACCAGAGACAACGAACCCCGTCAAAGGGGTTGATCATCACGGCCACGTTGAGTTCAGAAATGTCAGATTCGGATACGTCCCGGAAAAGACAATCATAAAAAACTTCTCCTGCGAGGTAGACAAGGGACACAATATAGCCATCGTCGGACCCACGGGAGCGGGAAAAACGACAATCGTCAAACTCCTGATGCGCTTTTACGATGTCACCTCCGGAGAAATACTCCTGGACGGCCACAACATAAAAGACTACACCCGGCACGACCTGAGAGAAAACTTTGGAATGGTGCTCCAGGACACCTGGCTCTACAACGCCAGCATCTGGGACAACATAAAATACGGAAGGCTTGACGCAACAGATGAAGAAGTACTGGCAGCGGCTAAGGCTGCTCATGTCGAGTCATTCATTCACACCCTCCCCGAAGGCTACAACCTCGTGCTGAACGAAGAGCAGAGCAACATCTCGCAAGGCCAGAAGCAGCTGATAACGATAGCCCGGGCAATCCTGGCAGATCCAAAGGTCCTCATACTCGACGAAGCAACAAGTTCAGTCGACACAAGAACGGAAGCCCTGATACAGCAAGCCATGAAAAACCTTATGAAAAACAGGACAAGCTTCATGATTGCCCACAGACTATCAACAATAAGAGATGCCGACCTCATACTCGTCATGAACGAAGGCGACATCGTCGAACAGGGAACCCACAAAGAACTTCTTGCACGTGGTGGGTTCTACGCCGAGCTTTACACCAGTCAGTTCGAAAGCGACTTTGTAGAGGCTGTATAAGCAAGAGAGAAATAAATCTCAACACTAAACCGATCCGGCGGGCGAAGTAGCCCGCCTTTTTCTATCTCTGACATGTTTCGCTCTCCCGAACTATAAACACTGTCATCCGTAGTGTTCGTGTACGAAATCTCGCCCTGAAGATCCGCTGCACGCTTAAAAACGGTGAACCCGCTGATCGCTGGAAGAGCCACTGTACGCTTTGATGAGAAGTCCTCCGTCAGCCGTCCAAGAGCAAGGACCCGTCCTCCGATAAGATCAATCGAGAAAGAGCAATGTCGAGCCGTTCGCTTCGCTCACGAGAAGACGAGAACTCTCCCCTCTGTCTCTTTCTCTCTCTTTATCTCGTACCTTCCCGCTCTTATGAAACAAGAACAAAGCTCCTAGCTCCTGAACGAGGAACTTGGGCGCAACGCGCCGGAACGATCTTTTGATACTATCGGAGAACGGCGAACCGATAACTGATAACCGTTTCTTATTCAACTCGCAACTTGTCACTTGCAACTGTTTCAAAGATCGAGATCCTGGCCTGGACCACGAGGATGACTTGAAGTAAGAAAAGACAGTCATCCCGTAGAGTCTGTTCTGAAAACTGCCTGTTCAGGCATTCTGTTTCAGGCACCCATTCAGATCTCCTATGCGGATCTCCCTTCTCTTTGCTATTCATAGTTTTGAATGGTTTCTCTCGAAGCGGAGCTTCATCTCAAACTCAAAGCGTCTTCTCGCTCTCCGGCTCCGGTCTTCTCGGATAAGGCACCCCCGAAAGAGGATAACCGTTCTTTTAATTCTTGCAACTTGCACCTTGGAACTTGCAACTGCTCTCTCCCTTCGGAGAACGGTGGACCGTTGACCTTTCTTCCTGCTGCTTTGCTCTACCCAGCGTACGGCCTTCAGCGTCTCTTTGATCTTCCCAGCGGGTCCATGGTCTACCCAGCGTTCAGCGCTCAGCGTCTCTTTGATCTTCGCCAGCCTTTCGTCCTGCGTAAGCAGACTAACGCTTTTTGCCTCCTGGCGCGTAAGCGTCAGCATCACTTTCGCCGGTGATCTTTCGGCGCATCACTTCCTGTGCAGCAGCATCACTTACCGACGAAGTCGGCCTCGCCTCGTAACGCTTTTCCAAGGACGGGTCCATGCTCTTGGACGTTGGACGACGGACGTCTCTCAATGCCCTTACGAGACCCGAGACCCAATACCCGAGATCCGGTTCGTACCAGGAACTTGGACACGAAGTGTCGGAACGAAGAACTTTTTGTGCAAAGCACCAGAATAATGAACTTCTCTCTTTGCGAAGAACCTGGACGCACAGCGTCTGAACTAAGAACTGCTTTTCTCCCGCTCTTCCAAGGACGGGTCCATGCTCCAGATGCATGTTGCAGAAATAGGGCATAGAGATTGTCAGACATCGGTCTTCTCGATGGACGGTGGACCGATGACCGACAACGTTGTTTTGAGCAGCAAGCAGCGTTTTTTCAAGCGGGCCTTTCAGCGCTCAGCGCGTTCTTGTTGTTAGTGTATAGCGCTTCTTACATGCGACATCCCATGCAGGTACCCTGAACAGGCGCATACATCAGGGCAGGCTCTACGAGATGGCGGTTGTGAGAGATCTCCACAGCAGGAGGTTTACAGGGAAGTTGGAAGGTTTGTGAAGCTTGAAATGATAGAATTGATTTGGTGAAGTATATGGCTCTAAACTTGCGGAATACATGTTTCTGGGATGTAAATGTTAGAGAACTTGATAAGGAGAAGGACAAGTTCTTCATCATCTCCAGGGTTCTGGAGTACGGAACGATGGAGGATGTTGTCAATCTTCTCTCTGAATATGACTCAGCCGAGATCGCGGGGGTAGTTAGAAGAAGCAGAATAATCGGCAGGGCGACCGCAAATTTCTGGAGCCTTATTCTGAATATTCCTAGATCGGAGATAATTAGATGCTTAGAAGCGGAAAACTCTCATCAAAGACGCTGAATCTTCTAAATATTCTTGAGAGTAAACTCACTGATTTTTATCTTGCAGGGGGCACGGCTCTGGCGATGTACTATGAACACCGTGTGAGTTTCGATCTGGATTTCTTTACAGCTCAGCCTTATTGGCCAGAAGTATTGCTGGAGTATTTGAAGCAGTTTGGTGTTTTGGTGGAGAAAGTAAGGGTTCAGACAGGGACCCTTGAAGCTGAAATTGACGGTGTTCGAGCAAGCTTTTTTGAATACCATTATGCACTAATTGAACCTTTCAACAAGTATGGGTCTCTGGATGTGGCTTCGGTAATCGATATCGCCGCCATGAAGCTTAGCGCTATCGCCGCAAGAGCAGAGAAAAAGGACTACTTTGATCTCGCAGAAATCCTGAAGAGAGAGTCTTCGGAAAGAGTTCTTCAAGCTTTTGTCAAGAAGTATGGTAGAGAAGTCGATCTGTACCATATAGTAAGGGCTGTAGCCTTTTTCAATGATGTAGAGGACTCCCCAGATCCATTAGGAGCAGTCCTTACCTGGAAAGAAGTCAAGCAATCTCTGAAAGTAAAAAGCAAAGAGCTATTCGATGTAGCGAAGAGCTTAGTTAGACTTGATCATAATTAAGTAAAGGCTTCTTCGCAATTTTTGCATATTTTCAGATCCTGAATGGTATCGCCTCACGGAGATTCTATAGAACTTGCCAATTGCGTTTGGAACAAGACAATGAGGGTCGTCGGCTGATAACCTCATTATAATGGATGTTCAGGAAGCCTCCCAATATAACTGTGGATGTTCAGGAAGCCCTTCACCTTGTCATCCAGTAGAGCCTGCCCCAATATGCTTCTGTTTGGGGTTCCTGTTCAGGGATTCTGAGGGGTCTCATCTGGCCCGTATCGCGCGCTCTCTAAACCCTATAGAGGCGACAGGAATGAGGTTAGAGGTAAGAAGATCAAGATCTTCCCGCTCTTCCAACCTCTTCCCTCTGCCTCTTACATCCCCTCAGACCAAGAACCTGGGCGCACAGCGTCGGATGAACGTCTCATTCAGGGGTGCTTTGGTTCAGCTCAACAGGATAGACGAAAAGGAATCAGAGAAAGATATTCAGAAGCTTTTTCTTCTTTTCAAGAATGGGTTCTCGTGCATTGAATAATAGATAAGACTGGAGTTTGCCAGGTGGGATGATCTACATCTGACCTGCCGAATTGAGCTTTCACCGCAGTTTTATCGTGCCGTACTCGGATAGCCATTCGACGGCGTCCCTTAACGATTCCGGGACCTTTCTGGGATTGTGGCCCAATACTTTCGTAGCTTTCTCGTGAGAATATTTGTAGTTTCTGGTGAGTGTGTGTACTGTATAAGGGGTGAAACAGGCTTTGGTCTTCGAGATCATGTAATACAGTGTGCTCAGGGCCGAAAGGACGTAAGCGCTAGTACTTTTCAAGAAGGTGTAGGTTTTCTTTCTACCGGTTATATGGTGCAGCATGTCCGTAAGCTCCTGTATCGTTACGCACTCTCCGCCGAGAATGTAGACCTCGCCAGGCTTTGCCACTTTCGAAGCTGCGATCTCCGAACTCACCACATCGCGGACATCGACGAAGTCGAAAGAGCCATCGATCCCGACTCTCAACTTACCGCTTGCGAAGAGCCTTATCATGTTTCCCATTTCGGAAAGCTTGTAGTCGAAAGGTCCTATGATTCCCGTAGGGCAGAGCACGACTGCGTCCAGACCTTCCCTGGCTGCAGTTAGTACGCTCAGCACGGCCTCGGCCTTGGATTTCCCGTAGACCCCGCTAGTGCGGGCCGGATTGAACGGCACGTTTTCATCTATTGTGCTTCCCGGCTCCAGCTCGGTGAAGGCATGAATAGAGCTTGTATAGATCATCCTTCTCACCCGCTGAACCTTGCACGCGTGAATCACGTTTTCCGTGCCGCCTACGTTGACGCTTCTCACCTGTTTCTTCATGTTGGGCATTATGGATATGAGCGCGGCAAGATGATAGACTGTATCGATTCCTTCACAGGCTCTGACCACAAACTCCCTGTCGCGTATATCGCCATGGAGTATCTCCACTCCCTCCTGCTCGATCATCGAGGTGTCTTCACCGGGCAGAGCAGCAGCCCTCACACTTTCACCGTGGTTGACAAGCTCTCTGACGAGAAGGTTGCCTACATGCCCCGTAGAACCGGTTACTAGTATCATGACTTATCAACTCTGCTCCCTTCATCGGAATTCACGAGTTCTTCGTCTATGACGATCCGAGTGATTCTTTCGAACCCTTCGGTGATTATCGCAAGGTCTTCGGAACCAACTTTCTTTATGAACGTGGAGATCAACTTGGAAAAGTTCGCCAAAAAGCTTTCAAAGAAAGCCTTGCCACGCTCGGTTAGTGTAATCATTATCACCCGTCTATCTTCTTCAGAACGGACACGGGCAAGATAGCCCTTGTTCTCCATATCGTCCACAAGAACGGTGATATTGCTCTTTGTCATCGAGTACTCCTTCGCAAGTGAGGACATGCTCCGGGGCCCTTTGAGCGCAACAAACAAAAGGATATAGAGCTCGATTGTCTTCATCTCTTCGGCCTCTATGGTGAAAGAAAAGAACTTTGTGAAGTTCCTGACCAGATCAAACACAGACTCAAGTATCTTTTCAGGACTTATTCCCTCGCCTTCTGCATTCATTGTGCACCTCCTGTGAAGTAATTATAACAGTCTAAGTAATTAATGGTTTAGATATTTTACTATACATAAACATAACTTTCAAAGAAATCATAGTACAATTCTTTAAAGGGGGCAATCCATATGATTAGCCGAAGGAACTCTATCCTAATAATAACTCTGTTTGCCGTCATCACGATTGTAATGGGGCTCTTCATTCTAAGAGTTGAAATAAACGTTTCAAGCGAATTTCTTCTACCAGAGAAATCTCCTTCGAGAGAAAACATGAGAATGATGGAGAATCTTTTCGGAAGTGAAAAGCAGATTATCATTGTACTTAAGACAGACGGTCTCTTCAAGGAAGACAATTCACTAATGATTTATGATTTCCTGCAAAAGCTCTCTACGATCGAGGGAGTGGTGGGTTACAACTCCTATCAGGATGCGGCAAAGATTAGTTTGATTGGTGGGACAAACGTCCAACCTTATTTCGAGAAAGGGATCCCCAAGGATAACGCTCGCGAGATTCTGCAGAACCCGCTCTATCTCGACAACCTTCTAGACGAGAATGGAGAGGTCGCGCTCATTCCTATAAATGTAACCGAGAGCGTAGATGTCAAAACGATCCTGAAAGTTGCAGGCGAGTCGCTGGAGGGCATGGAGTTCTACGCCAGCGGAGAGCCGATTATCGATGAAGAGCTCTACGGTTCAATACTGTCGCTCTTGGTTGTATATCCCCCAATTCTCTTCGGCCTAATCTGCTTCATCTACTTCCTGAGGCTCGGAAGCATTCGGGCAGCAGTCATCCCTTCGATTCTATCAATCATCGCGGCTGTCTGGGCCTACGGCTTCGGCGTGATGATAGGCTTGGATATCAACATTCTCACCTCAACGGTGGGTCTTTTCATAGTTATAATCTCCTCGTCTTATGGGCTCCATTTCGTAGATCGATACATCACTAACAGAAAGTTTCTGGATAGAAATCTCGCGTTGAAGCGAACCGTACATGAGGAGCTCATCCCCGTCTTCCTATCGGCGCTTACAACGGCAGTCGGCTTTCTAACATTCTTGGTGAGCAGTCTGGAGGCCTTCAGGCAACTGGGAATTATGGTCTCTATCGGTATTATGATGAGTTCGGCGCTCGTTCTCATAGCTCTTCCTGCCGCTCTCTATTTCATCGACCTCCCGGCGGTGAATAGAAGACTGAGGTTCAAGGGTCCGACAGGAGAGAAGGCAAAGAAGATTGAAATGGTTGCACTTATAGCTATAATTGCTTTCGCAGTCGTTTCGCCATTTCTGATTTCCAAAATCGAGCGGAACTTCGACCAATTCGACTATTTCGAGAAGAGTTCCTCAATCGTGAAATCAGCCGAAACCATAAAAGATGAGTTCGGCTGGAACATGCCTTTTTACGTCATTCTTGACAAGAACAGCCTCTACACAGGCGCAGATGCACAAATCATTTCGAACCTCATTTCCGACATTAACATGCTCGAAGAAGTCAGGGGCGTTTCATCCATAATGGATGTTTCCAGTGCTTTCGGAATCCCCCTTCCAATACTCCAGATAGCTGCTCGCAACGGCGATCTGCCCGTGCAGCAATATATGGTCGGCAATTCGCTGCGCTTACTCGTCAAGACTCCAAATACCGACGCAGTAAGCTCCCAGCGTCTCGAAGATGACTTGAAGGAAATTCTAGAGGATTATCAGCAGTATAGTCCTTACGTTGCTTCGCCGCTGTTGATAATCTCCGGGGTGAAC
Organism: Mesotoga sp. Brook.08.105.5.1; assembly: GCF_002752635.1. Lineage (NCBI taxonomy): Bacteria > Thermotogati > Thermotogota > Thermotogae > Kosmotogales > Kosmotogaceae > Mesotoga > Mesotoga sp. Brook.08.105.5.1. The sequence goes on along the minus strand of NZ_AYTW01000018.1, from coordinate 1,453 downwards.
AACGAAATATTGCGCAGTCAGGTAAGCACAATCTTATGGGCTCTAGTAGTCATCACCTTGCTCCTCATAGTCGTTTTCAGGTCATTCAAACTGGCTCTAGTGTCTGTCCTTCCGATCGCCTTGTCTGTACTCTTCAACTTCTCTTATATGGCGATATTGGGCATAAAGCTGGAAATCTCTACTGCTATCGTTTCCGGGGTACTTCTCGGAATGACAATAGACTACGCGATTCACCTGATCAACAGATTCATAGAGACCAAAGATATCTACAGGGCAAGACAAGAGGTCAGACCGGCGATACTTTCCAATACAATAGCTCTGGCTGCAGGCTTTTCATCGCTGGTATTTGCGCCTTTAAAGTTGTTCTCAGGACTTGGGTTGCTTCTCGCCATAGGAATGGTCACCGGCGCCATACTCACTCTCACAATCATACCGAAAATTGTCTCCAAATGGAAGATGTCAACGAATTGATTCTTCTTCATAAAATAGCGAGATGAAAGACAGACTGATGACGCAAGCGCCGGTAGCGTAGTAGGTACAAGGTTCCGGTGTGCCAAGATACGCTGAGCGCTGCTGAAGACAACGTTGACCGTCAACGGTCCACCGTCCACCGGAAAGAACAGTTCCAAGTTTCATTTTGTCAGTTGCAAGCAGAAGAAATAGTTGTCCGTTGTTGGTTCACCATTCTTCGGTAACCGAGACCCACCGCCCAGATTGTGACCAAGATCAAGTGAGGATGACAAAGTGAGTAAAATTAAGGGCATGCTTCAACGGTAAGACGCGTCGCCAGCTACTCGTTCTCAGTAGCATCAGATAATTGTGAATGGGTCAGTCGGTTCTTTCCGCCAAACCCCAGACCCTACACTCAATACCCACCCTGGTGATGCTATTGGAGCTGCTTTTTCTCCTTATTCTTCGTAGTCTCGAATATTGTTCTTCTCGAAGCGAAGCTTCATCTCAGACTCCGCATAGTTGAAAGCGGGCAATAGAGGAAAAATGGTTTTTCTCGAAGCGAAGCTTCATCTCAGACTCAAGGCGTCTTCTCGCTCAAAGATCCGCTGTATGCTTAAGAACAAGGACTCGCTGAGCGCTGTTCAAAACAACGTTGTCCGTCAACGGTCCACCGTCCACCGAGAAGACCGTTTCAAGAGACTTAGAGAGTTTCTTGGTTCTTGCTCTACAACTCGCAACTTGTCACTTGCAACTGTTTCAAAAAACGAGATCCTGGCCAGAAGCGCGTCAGGATGACGCGAAGTAACAAAAGACAGTTTCCCGTAGAGGTTGCCCCAAATCCAGTTACCTGGTCATCCCGATATGCAACTGATCAGGATCTGGTCTTAAAACGCTCCAAAGATCGCAATCCTGGCCTGAATCATGAGGATGACGTGAAGTAAGAAAAGACAGTCATCCCGTGATGAACTTGCACGGGGAGTATGTAAAAAAGATTGTGTAA